>NZ_JBHZBH010000006.1:268575-280579 GCF_042754765.1 Nonomuraea sp. NPDC059194
GAAGGGCAGGAGGGGCAACCGCCTGCGGACCAGGAGGGCGAGGACGATCAGCCGCCCGCGGCGCGAGAAGGGCAGGAGGGGCAACCGCCTGCGGACCAGGAGGGCGAGGACGATCAGCCGCCCGCGGCGCGAGAAGGGCAGGAGGGGCAACCGCCTGCGGAACAGGAGGGGCTGGCCGACGGTGGCCAGATGCGGGATGGCGGGGGGCCCGGGTCGGAGGTCGGTGCAGAGCTGACCACCTACCTGGAGGAGCACCAGGAGGGGGCCACCTGGCTCGTCGCGGTCGGCAGCGCGGGACAGGCCGCCTCGCTCATCCTTCAGACCGGCAAGCCCGTGATCGCGATGGGCGGCTTCACGGGCGCCGACCCCGCGATGACCGTCGACCGGCTGCGGGAGCTCGTCGCCTCGGGACAGCTGAGACACGTGCTGACCGGCGGCGGAAGGGACCGAGGCGGCGCCGAGGTCACCGCCTGGGTGCAGGAGAACTGCGCGCCGGTGGACGGTCACGAGGGTCTGTACCGCTGCGCCCCCTGACGACTGAGACGGGGGCGACCTCGGGGCCGGACGTGCCTCGCCATCGGCTACTCTTGGCCGGTGCGACGTGCGGACGGTGCCCGAGGCAGCAGGGCGGACCAGGCTGACCAGCGCAGGGCCGAGCTGCTGGAGGCCACGCGCAAGGTCGTGCTCGAACGCGGCCTGGCCAACACGAGGGTCGCCGACATCGCCAAGGCGGTCAACGTCAGCGGCGGGCTCATCCACTACCACTTCGCCACGAAGGACGAGCTGATCACCGCCATGCTGCGGGCCACGCTCGACATCGAGAGCGCCCGGCTCGACCAGCTCGTCACCGGTGAGGGCGACGCCGTCGAACGCCTCGACAGGGTGCTGCGCTTCTACATCCCGCAGTCCCGCTCCGACCAGAGCTGGCTGCTGTGGATCGACGCGTGGAACGCCGCGCTCAGGGAGCCCGCCGTCCGCTCGATCGTGCTGGAGCTGGAGGCGACGTGGATGCGCGCCCTGGAGCAGGTGATCTCCGAGGGCGCCGACACGGGCGAGTTCACCTGCGAGGATCCCGCGGGGGCGGCCGAGCGCATCGACGCGATGCTCGACGGCCTCATCATCCGCTACACCCTGCACCCGAACGTGCTGTCTCGGCCCCGGCTGCTCGAACACGCGCACATGGCCGCCGCCCGCGAGGTCGGCATCTCCCCCGACGCCTTCACCCGCAGCCCGTGAGCGCGTCCCACGCGTGAAGGACCGCGTGAAGGACCGCGCCCCTCAACTCGGGTCAGCGCCCTGAAGGACCGCGTGAGGGACCGCGCCCCTCTCCTCGGGTCAGCGCCGCGTGAAGGACCGCGCCCGTCACCTTGGGTGAACCGGTCCGACGCGTAAAGGACCGCGCACCTTACCTCGCGACGCCTGGAGGACCGCGCCCGTCACCTTGGGTGAGCTGGTCCGACGAGTGAAGGACCCTGCCTCTCACCGCGGGTGAGCCAGGACACCGTCGTGCATCCGCAGCACGCGGTCGCACAGCGACGACAGCAGGACGGGGTCGTGGCTGACGACCACCACGGTCGTCCCACGGTCCACGGCCTGGCCGAGCAGCCGGGCGATCCCCGCGGCGGCGACCGTGTCCAAGCCCGAGGTGGGCTCGTCGGCGACGACGAGCGCGGGCTCTGCCATCGTCGCGCGGACGGTCGCCACCCGCTGGCACTGACCGGCTGACAACCGGGTGGCGAAGGAAAACCGTTGTCAACGGCGGTGTGCGCCCGGAAGGGCGTCAGGCGGGAAGGGCGGCCAGCAGGTAGGCCAGGCGGGCGGCGGCGCTGTCGACGTCGTCGATGGTGCCGAGCCGGTAGCCCCACGAGGTGACGTAAGCGCCCTCGGGCGAGCAGGTCACGGTCTCGGCCAGAGTGAGCGAGAAACGGTTGACGACGGACACGAACGCCGGCTCGCTGGCCAGTGCGAGGTTCTGGACGCGCAGGTCGGCATGGGTGCCCGCCGCCCTGGCGAATGCCTCGAGGCACAGCATGGTGTCCAGCATCGTGCATCACCTCCGCATCAACTGTGCGCTAGAGTTGCACGATCTTGCTGGGGAATGCAAGCAATTGTGGCGATAAATCTGACTATTGTTGCCCGTATCCGTTCAGGACGCGCATGATGACGGCCCTGCCCGCCTCGTCGAACTCCGCCACCTTGCAATAGTCCTCGAACAGGCGGCTGTAGAAGCCGATTTCGTGCAGCTCGGTCAGCCGCACCTCCTTGGTGCGCGTCGGCACCAGGACGATCTCCTCGTCGAACATCCAGAAGCCGGTGATCGGCGCCGAGGGCATGTCGTGCTCGAAGGGGATGATGCCGAGCCGGACGTTGGGCAGCGTGCTGACCGCGAGCAGCCGGTCGTACTGGCCGCGCATGACGTGGTCAGGGCCCATCTTTGTGCGCAACGCCCCCTCCGTCATGACGAAGCGGAAGGTGCGCGAAGGGTCGTAGAGGATCTCCTGCCGCTGCATGCGCACGCGGACGGAGGAGTCGACCGCCTCGCTGCTCTGGAAGGCGTGCTTGAGGCGGAGCAAGACGTTGCGCGCGTACTCGGCGGTCTGCAGCAATCCGAGGACGATGCCGCCCTCGAAGACCCGCATGGTCTTGGCCTTCGACTCCAGCTCGCGGATGTCCTCCTGGATGGAGGCCATGCCGCCGCGGTCCTGCTGCCCCCAGTCTGCCTGGCGTACGCCGAGGGAGACGGCCAGCGCGAGCACCTCGTCGACGGCCTCGGCGGCGGCGCCGACGGCCTCCGACCAGGCCAGAACGTCGTCCTCGGTTGCGGTCTGGCGGGCGTTCTCCAGGCGCGAGACCTTGGAGGCCTGCCACTGCAGGCGGGCGGCCAGGTCCTTGCCCGACAGCTTGGCCGCCTCACGAAGGTGCCGCAATCGGAGCCCGAGGTCGATGCGCGCCTGCTGGAACGTCGTCACGCCGACAGAGAGTAGCCCCGGGTCCGGCTGTCGAACCAGGGGCAGTGTCGCAATCGTGATCAAGCAGTCACAGCACTCGCCGGGCGATGTCGACCAGCAGTTCGCGTGGCACTTCCACCGCCCCCTCTCCCGCGAGGACGTCCCTGAGGTCGGCGAGTGCCTCCGGATCGGTGACCTGAAGGCCCTGGACGACGATGGTGCCGCGGTCGGTCTCGTAGAGGGTGGGGCACGCGCCCCCCTCTGACGTGGAACCGAGGAACCGCATGCGCATGGTGATCCTTCCCCGAACTGCATGACAATTGCGCGCAATTGTAGGGGTCGGATGTCTGTTTATGCCGAAAAATCGCCGTATTTGGTCTTAGTGGCGGGTCGCCCGGGGCGTGTCAGCCCAGCGCCTGCATCGTCGGTGTGAAGAGCCGGGTGTGGTCGCCCGGCAGATCGCCGCCGTGGACCATCGCGCTGGTGCTGAAGAAGTGCGCCACGCCGTTCGTGGCCGCCCACGCCACCAACTCGGGGTGGCGTTCGTCGAGGTCGAGCCGGACCGGCAGGTCGCAGCCCGCGACGAGGTCGGCGATGAGGTCGCATGCGGTGGTCAGGTCGTCGGCGACGACGGGGCCGACGACGAGCGTGTCGTCGTTGCGCCACACGGCCCCGAACCCGGTCACCCGCCCGCCGCGTTCGGCGACCCTGACGCGCTCGTGGAAGGCGGACATCCTGCGCAGCACCGCCGAACGGTCGGCGCCGAAACGGCCCGCGTCGAAGGCCACGATCGCCTCGATGTCGGCCGGATCCTTGACCTCGCGGGTGACGCCGGGGGCCCGCCCCGTGAAGTGGCCCTTGTGGGTGGCGACGGGGGTGACCGTACGGAAGCCGGACTGCTCGTAGAGGGGGCGGCCGTTCTCGGTCGCGTGCAACGACACCGTCCTGCCCGCCGCCCGCGCCATCACGTGGTCCATGAGCCTGCGGGCCATGCCCTGCCGGGCGTACCTGGTGGCGGTGAGCACCATGCTGATCACGGCGTGGTCGTCGCCGTACAGGGTGATGATGTTGGTCGAGGCGAGCCCGTCGCCGTCGGGGGCGTCGATGCCGTAGGCCTCCCCGACCTCCAGCAGGAAACGCCACTTGTGTGTCTCGGGACGCCAGTCGCGGCTGACCGCCAGCGCGGTGCAGGCGTCGAGGTCGGCTTCGTCCAGGCGGCGGATCTGCATGCGCCTCATCCTGGCGCAATCCGATGAACCACGACAAACCAGTTATCCACGGCACGTTTGCCGACCTTCGCGGGCATGCGGGTGCGCCCGCGTGGCCTCGCGCGAAACGAACCTCCCGGCTTCCAGCCCGG
This sequence comes from Nonomuraea sp. NPDC059194, assembly GCF_042754765.1. Lineage (NCBI taxonomy): Bacteria > Bacillati > Actinomycetota > Actinomycetes > Streptosporangiales > Streptosporangiaceae > Nonomuraea > Nonomuraea sp. NPDC059194. The sequence goes on from NZ_JBHZBH010000006.1 coordinate 272,884, forward strand.
GAGCGCGTTACAGACGAGACGATAGGCGGATGGAGTGTGTAGTCGCGATCGATGTCGGCGGGACGACGATGAAGGGCGGGCTCGTCAGCGACGGGACCGTCCTCCACGCCGAACACCGCCCCACCCCCCGCGCCGAGGGCGCCGCCGCGGTGATCGCCGCGATCTCCGCCTTCGTCGCCGACCTCGCGGCACCGCGCGGAGAACTGCGGCCCACGGCGGTGGGCCTGGCCGTCCCCGGCCTGGTCACGCCCACGCACGCGGTCTTCTCCGCCGCGTTCGGCTGGCGTGACGTGCCCGCCGCCGCCTTCGCCGACGTGCCGCTGCCTGTCGTGCTCGGCCATGACGTGCGCGCGGCGGGCGAGGCCGAGCTGCGGTACGGCGCCGCCCGCGCCGTACCGAACGTGCTGTTTCTGCCCATCGGGACCGGCATCGCGGGCGCGCTGGCAATCAACGGCTCCCTGTACGGCGGAGCCGCGGGCTGGGCTGGCCAGATCGGCCACATCCCCGTGCACCCGGACGGGCTGGCCTGCGGCTGCGGCCAGCGCGGGTGCCTGGCCGCCTACGCGTCGGCGTCGTCCATCGCGGCCCGCTGCGGGGAGAGCTCGGCCGCGGCGGTGCTCGCGCGCACCGACCACGCGGCCCGCCAGGTGTGGGACGAGGCGGTGGACGCGCTCGCCCTCGCCCTGGCCACCTACACGCTGCTGCTGGATCCCGCGATGGTCGTCATCGGCGGCGGGCTCGCCCAGGCGGGGGAGGCACTGGTCGGCCCGCTGCGGACGCGCCTGGCCGCCCGCCTGGCGTTCAGGCACGCGCCCAGGGTGGAGGTGTCGGCGCTCGGCACCCAGGCCGGCCTCCTCGGCGCCGCCCTCCTCGCCAACCGCGCCACCGTCTGACCCCAGATGGCTGGGGTGTGCGCGGAACCGGTAGCTGATGTCTGCGGAGCTGACTCATCTGAACCAGCTGATCGGCCTCATCGATGTCGCGGTGTAGGCTCCGCTACCTCAGGCCGCACGATACCCCCCAGCCAACCCGTCACCCACACCGCGCTGGCGCGGGTGTTCCTTCTTGGAACCGTTGAGTTTCTCTTTCGCGAGCGCGCGCGCACCCGCACCTGGCAGGAAGACGACGTCATGGTCTACGTGGATCTCGCCTTCGAGATCCAGGATGGCGGAGCGGTGACCGGTGCCGAGGACCGCAGGGAGGCGGCGGTCACGCGACCCCGATGGTTCAGCGAGTCCTCCGATGCGCTGGACGAGGTGTGCGAGGCGCTGAGCACCATCCCGCTGCTGAAGCCCGATACTGACTCCGTTGAGCGTGACGGTGACCGGTCAGCCGCCCTGCGTGTGCACGACCTGCGCCAGCTGCACGCCGAGCTCGCCCGGGCCCACCGCTCTGGCCGGGCAGTGCGCTGCCGACTTCGCCGCCTGGGAAGCCGACCTGGCCCGCGCGCACGCCGACAGTCGCCATATGACCGACCGGGCCGAGCAGACCGACCACCTGGTCTCCTGTGGACCCAGATCGCCCACGAGCTGGCCCTCCACAGCCCAGTCCCCACAGCACTTTCGGCGCCTCGAACAAGGCGTCCCGACCCACTTCCTCATGGCCGAATGCGGGTCATCCCAGCACCGTGACCGGCAGATTTGCTCAATCCCGTGCGGGTAGAGGTGCCGCGACCGGCCCACCGTGGCGCCGGTCCGGGCGGCGCAATCTGCCACTGAAATGCATGGAGACGCATATGACGTACGAAATTTGGGAGTATCGGCCCTCGTCCAACTACAGCGCGGGCGCCAGCCTGGTCGGCTACAAGGTCGAGGCGACCGACGGTTCGATCGGCAAGGTCGACGAGGCCAGCGAGCAGGTCGGCTCGGCCTACCTCATCGTCGACACCGGGCTGTGGATCTTCGGCAAGAAGGTCATGCTGCCCGGTGGCACCATCGACCGGATCGACACCGAACAGGAGAAGATCTACGTCGACCGTACCAAGGAAGAGATCAAGAACGCTCCCGAGTACGACCCCGACAAAGGCCACGACGACGTGGACTACCGCGAGCGGATCGGCGGCTACTACGGCCCGTTCTACGGCGGCGCCTAGCCCCGATGCCGTGCCGTTGAACGGCAGATGTGGGGTTGCCGCAGCGGCGGGCGACAGGCGCGGCATAACCGTTGACGGGGTCCGTGCGTCGCGACTGCCGCTAAGGCCCACGGGGGCAGATGCGGCTCCTTCGGTGAGGGAACGGCACGGCGCGTGTCCTTGCACGAGGGGACGTCCAGCCCGGTGCGAACGGCATGCAGCGCGGTCGCGGAGGACCAGGGCGACGGCCAGCTTCCTGCCTGGAGTGTAGCGATCCGATGCCATCTTCTTCGGATCAGGTGCAGAGGCGAGCCACGCCGATTGTCGGTGAGGATCAATAGGCTGCGGGCCTATGATCGAGAATAGGTTAGGTCCGGCCCGTGTCGAGGCACCCGCATGAACCCCGTGCAGGAGGTGCTCGACCGCATCGAGACCGGCTCCGTCGCGAGCCTCGTAGCGCTGCTGGACGGCCTCGGCGACGATGACAAGCGTGCGGTGGCTCGGCAGTTGCCCGCTCATCTAAGCGAACGCGGGCGCGCCGGGTTCGAGGCCGAACGGCGGGTCGGGGAACTGGCGCCCCTCTACCGCCTGGCCGGGGCCGTCTGCCTGAGCGGGGCGGAACAGGTGGCGTCCTGGCTCAACCGGCGGGAACTGCGCTGGGTGGAGCCGGAGGCCGACGCCATACGCGTCATGTCCGTGCTCGGGAACCGGCCGGCGGAGTGGCGCCGCGACCTGGCCGTCCGCCTGGTGCGGCGGCTGCGGCCGACCACCGGTTCGACGTGGCGGCGCGTGCAGGCGCTGGGAAACTGGGACCTGGCCGCCGCACTGGTGATCGAGACGGACGCCGAGCCGCCGGAGAACGACGCGTTCGTGTCCGGGTGGGTGTTGCGGACGGCCGAGCGGCAGCGGACGAACGGAGGAGCCCCGGTGCTCGCCGACGATCGGCTGCTCGATCACATGCTGCCGCGCCTGTTCCAGGCGCAGGGCGTGGCGGACGGGCTGGACTGGAACCGTTGGGCGGACAGCCACACCATCATCGGCGAGCTGGTCGCGCTGGCCGGGACGGGCCGCGTGCCGCGCCAGGCGCTGCTCGACGGCTGCGCAAGCCGGTTCCTGGCCGGAGGCGATGCGGCTGAGGCCGACCCCTTCGTCGCGCTGTGGCGGGAGCTGAGGCCGGAGGTGGCCGAGATCCCGGTGGTCGACTTCGTGCGGCTGCTGCCGTCAGCGTCCTCGCCCGTCGTGCAGCTCGCGCTGGAGGAGCTGCATCGGGCGGAGTCCGCGGGAGCGCTCGACGATGAGCTGTTCGCCGAGGCGGTCCAGGCGTTGGCGTACCGGCCGGAGAAGAAGAACATGGCTGCCGCAGTGAAATGGATCGCCGACGCGCCCCCGTCCAAGGGCGGCGTCGCGGTGGCCGCCCTGGCGGCCGTGTTCGACGTGGACACGCCCAGCCAGCGCGAACGTGCGGTACGGGTCGCGGTCAAGCTCGCCCCGCACACCGCCGAACCCGCCAGGGAGGCGATCCGCGAGGCGGCCACCCGGCTGCCCGCCGACCTGCGCGAGCGGGTGGCCGCCGCCTTCGGCCCGGTGGACGAATTCCAGCCGGAGCCCGTGGCCGCTCCCAAGTTGACCGCGACGCCGCTTCCCACCCTGGCCCCGCCCATCGCCTCGGTGACGGAACTGGCCGCCGAGCTGGACATGCCGCTCTGGCCGGCGGATCCCGCGCGGTTCGAGCGCATCCTCGCCGCCCTGGTCAGGCTGACCCACCAGGACCGCGACGCCGTCGCGGCGGGGTTGCAGTCCTGGTGGCGGACGAACTGGCGGCACCCGTTCGAGGCGAGAACCTACGTGTACGGCGTCGCCGGCTTCGACGAGGACATCGGCTTCCTGCTGTCTCGCTGCGCGCTGGCCATCGTGTCGCCCGCGAACGGCCGCGAGCTGACCGCAATGCTCAAAAACGACAGCAGCCGCTGGCCGAGCTCCGAGCCCGCCCCGCAGCGATTCGTCCAGCGGCGTTTCCGTGAGGTCATGTCCCTGTTCGAGCGGGGTGAGACGATCCCCGTTCTGCTGGCCACGCCGACCTCGCCCACCGGGCACGTCGACGCAGCCACCCTCCTCGCGCGCATGGAGCGGCTGGATGACACCGAGCCGCTCGAGTTCGACTTCCTACAGGCGTTGCTGCGGTTGCCGCGCCAGATCGATCCGGAGCTGGTCGTGCGGGCGGAGAAACTGCCGTCGAAGGCGGGCCGGCGGCTGGCGGCCTGCCTGCGCGACGGCGGGCTGCCCCACCCCGTCGTGGCCTGGGAGCTCGATGCGTTCAACCGCCCGGCGACCTACCACGAGTCGCTGCAGGAGGCGCATGCCCGGCTCGCACCGCCTGAGGGCGTTTCCGGGCGGCTCGCCGAGCTCTGGACGCTGGCCCCCAAGACCGGCTATCCCGCCTTCTCCCGGAACATGGTGTGGTGGCCGCCTATCATGCCGTCCCATCGGGAGGCCGTGGCCGCGCACGTACTCGAGTGCCTGCCATGGGTCATGGACAGCACTGATGGCCAGGTGGAGGTCGTGGCCGCCCTGGCGCACAACGACGGCCCGGTGGGCATCGCGACCGCGAGCACGATCGTCATCGGCATGGGGCATCAGCTCCCTGCCCAGCGGGCCTTGGCCGCCGATGCGATCATCACGCTGGCCGCGTACGGGGAGCTGCCTGCGACCGACCTGGGCCGGGCCGTGGGCCACATGGTCCGCGGCGAGCAGGTCAAGCTCAACCGGATCACCGGCATCCTCGACGAGGTTATGGAGGCCGGGGCGCACTCCGAGGTGTGGACGGCCCTGGCGCAGGCGGTGCCGCTGCTGCTGCCCGGGCCCGGTGAGAAGGCCAGGGCGGGGCTGGGCGAGCTGCTCAAGGTCGCCGCGCGGGCGGCGGTGCGCGCTGGTGCGCGGGGCGACATACCGGGGCTGGCGGAGCTGGCCGCACGCAAGGGCTCGAGCCTGCTGATCCACGAGGCGCGGCGTCTGTACGAGGTGATCTCTGCCTGAGACGCCGCAGCCCCGCTCTGGCGTGCGACAACCTGAGCAAGGCGAAACGACCGCGCAGCGCGAAGCCGAGGCCGAGAAGGACCGGATTGAACGGCAGTGGCGGGACGACCTGAGGAAACGCGGGGAAGAACTGGGTCGGGCCCGGGCTGAGCTGGCCACCGAGAAGGCCACCGTCGGTCAGGCCAACCAGCTCCGGGACCTACGCGCGGCGCGGGCGCGGCTTCGATCGAGATCGTCAACTCCCGCATGGCGCATCTGCCCGACCCGCCCATCGCGGCCCGGCGCTCGGGTTGCCGTCACCAGGGGCAAAGTAGCTCTGCGTGACGATGGTGACGGCATGCGCTGCCGGGGTGGGGTAGCCGACCCAGACGATCTGGAACTTTCGTCACGTACGCGAGGAGGGGGCGCGATGGTGGCGACGTCTGGCAGGTCGTCGAAGACGATGCTGAAGGCGTCTGGTCCGGGCGCCCACTATCCGACCCAGGGCTCCGCTCGTCCGTCTGCGCGAGCGTTTTTGCGGGGCTTCTCCCCGCTCCGTCGGCGACTGTGCAATGGCCGCGTTTGGGGACGCCACCGCCATCGGTGCCGTCAAGGCCGACGCTCGGCTCCTTGCCATGACGAGGGCGGTCGACAAACAGATCAGTGGAATGGCTGGTATGACGTAGCGGACGTCGAATGCGGCCACGAAAGAGGGAGCCACGAGCAGCAGGGCTGCGGTCAGAGCGGGCAGCAGGACTTCTGGGCGGCGTTGTCTCAGCCCTGCGATCAGGGTGCCTGCGAGGATCAGGACCAGGACGGGGAAGGGAAGATAGCCGAATCGCTGGTAGTGGCGGAGCCAGCCTGCGTAGGGTTCGACGATGCGGGTTGCCGCTGGTCCCCCCTCGTATGATTCGGCGATCGGCTTGACGGAGTTCTTGAGCGGTCGTTCCTCGAAGGGGAACCAGTAGGGGTTGCGCCGTCGAGAGGTCTCCTCGCGTGAGGCGGTGCGTTCCCATCGCAGCAGCTGGTGGAGATCGGTACCCACGGCGCGCAGGTAGTCCCCGGGTTGGGCGAGGATCGCGGCCTGCGCGAAACGCTGGGCCAGCTCGTTTCGCTGCTGTCGGTCGACGCGCTGGAGTGGGGAGAAGGAGTCCCAGAGCCAGTGCGGCGGCAAGGGGCGCTGATCGGTGGGCATGGTGGGGCAGAGGGCGGCGATGTCGGTGCCGGGTTTGATCACCGAGCAGTCCGCGAAGGTCATCGTCCGTGACCAGAGGAAGGCGCCATCGGCTCCGGTGAGGGCGAATTTTCCGTTCTGGTCGGAGGACCAGGTGGCATAGGAGGCCAAGGGGATCGCTCCAGCCAGGGCCAGCGCTGCCACGTTTCGCCAATTGGCCCGCTTGACCAGCAGATATCCGATGGCGAGGACGAGCACGGGCAGCCCGATGGTGCGGGTGATGCCGGCCAGGCCGACGAGGAAGCCTGCGACGCCCGCGGTTGCAGGGCTGACTCGCCAGATCAGCAAGGCGACTCCGGCGCTGATCAAGACCATGAACAGCAGATCGGCCATGATCATGTGTTCGAGAAGGATGACGAACTCGTCGAACAGGAGGGGGAGAACAGCGAGTGTTGCCCCCCAGCCCGGCAGGCCGCGACGTCTGAGCAAGGCGTAGAGGGCAACAGCGAGAGCCAGGCCGAGCAGATGTTGAATCGCGGTCACCAGAGCGAGGCTGTGGGCGGGGCGGAGCACGGCCAGAAACAGGGAGTAGCCGGCGGGACGATAGGTGCCGGGCGCGAGGTCCTGCTTGAGGTAGGCGAAGGAATCAGCCCAAAACAGCAGGGCGGGAGGGTAGCCGAGCATCGCCGTCACCCGCAGGCCGAGGGCGAGGATCAGCGCGGCCAGGAGGGCCCGGTGGTGTCGCACGAGCACCGATCTCCTTAAACGAGCAGGTCAGAGCGGTCACACCGTATGCGATGGCACCTCGTGCCCAGACCTCAACAAGTAGCCCGACGGGGCCAAGGCCGTCTTCCCTTTGTGGCCCGGTACTCGGATCCGCGCCACCAGCCGCAACGTAGGCAGTTCTCCTGGCCGCAGCGGGTGAACAGGTGTGTGTTTTCGGCGAGGCTATGGCTCGAACACTGTGGGATAGGTCGGGCGCGATAATGAGGTGGCGGCGTTTCCGCAGGTCGTGATGCTTGAATCCACTTCTATGTCAAGCCGTACACGAGTTCGCGGTCACGCAGAGCTACTTTGCCCCTGGTGACACGGACCGGTGTGGCCGAGCTCGACGCCGATCTGCGGCACCGCCACCGCATCGCACGCTGCCAGCGTGCTGCCCCTGCTCGCCGGCGTGCGGCTCGAGATCATTTCGTGACGCCGGAGCGACAAGGTTTTTCCGCATGAAACGTGTCGCAGTCGTCGCCGTCGCGGCCATGGTCGCCGCGTTCTTCGCGGGTGGCGAGCAAGCTCAAGCCGTCGCGCCCAAGGACCCGGTCACGGCCTTGGAGAAGCAGTTCGCCCCTAGATGAATGAGTCCAAGGCATAGCTGCGGAGATAGGGCGAGGGCGCCCATCCTCAGTGTGTGACGACCGAACTGGACACCCTCGCAACCGCAC
>NZ_JBHZBH010000007.1:0-243091 GCF_042754765.1 Nonomuraea sp. NPDC059194
GTTCGGCCGCGCCAACCTCGACCTCCTCCGGACCATGATCCTCCACAACTGAGCGTCACCGATGACGACCCGACCCCATGGAGTGAGACAGAGCCAGATCATCCTGACCGTTCACATGCAGCGCCGCCCCGGGTGTGGGCCAAGCTGTACCGCGTCATGCTGGACGAACTCGGCATCGCCTCCCTTGCAAGAAGAACTGCACGATCCACAGCCATGATCGGAGCTGGGGACCGACTTGCGCCAAGCCGGGTCACAACTGCTACAAGCGGCGGTGCCTGAAGGACCGCGCCGGTCACGCGGACAAGTGCCCGCGGCGCTCGGGCGGCGGTCTCGTCTTCCGGCCTCGCAAGGGTAAGAGCAAGCCCACCCTGCAGTGCCCTCCCGCGCTCCTCGATCAGCTGAAGGCCCACAAGAAGATCCAGGCCGCCGAGTGTCTGAAGGTGGGGGAGAGGTGCACGGATCACGACCTGGTCTTCACGACTCGCCTCGGCGGCCCGATCGAGCGAACCGAGGACTGGAAGATGTGGAAAACCATCCTCAAGCAGGCAGGCATACGGGACGCCCGGGTCCATGACGCCAGACACACGGAAGGCCACCCTCCTGATCGAGCAAGGCGTCCACATCCGCGCGATGCAAGAGATCCTCGGCCACACGAGGGTGACGACCGCCGAGCGGTACACACACGTCGCCACCGCGCAGATGAAGGACGCGAGCGGCCGCATGGACTCGGCCCTCTGGGGATACCTGCAACCGAAACTGCAACCCTGACAGCAGAAAGGCCCTCGCCCGGTTTCGGGTGAGGGCCTTCGATCTGCGGAGGATCGGGGATTTGAACCCCGGATGGTGTTGCCACCAAACCGCATTAGCAGTGCGGCGCCATAGACCTGACTAGGCGAATCCTCCTGGTAGCCATCTGGCTCAGGACAGAGTACCGGCCTTCTGGCGGTGCGGCAAAGTGATTGGCCCGAGGGTCGTCACCAAGGTTATCCACTGCCTGTGGGTAACGTGCTCGCTACCTGTGGATGACAGCCCGCCCAGGTCACGGCAGGCTGTGGACAAGGCGGGTCAGGCGGCGGGGTTCGCCTCGCCCTCGACCTCGATCTTGACCTTCTTGCCGACCAGCACGCCACCGGTCTCGAGCGCGGCGTTCCAGGTCAGGCCGAACTCCTCGCGGTCGAACTCGGTGGAGATGCCGAAGCCCCACACCTGCTGACCCCACGGGTTGGTGCCGCTGCCGCCGTACTCGACGGTGAGCTTGACCTCCTTGGTGACGCCGCGGATGGTGAGGTCGCCCAGCACGGTGAACTCGTCGCCCTGGTGGCCGACGACGCGGGTGCTCTTGAAGGTGAGCTCGGGGTACGTCTCGACGTCCAGGAAGTCGCCGCTGCGCAGGTGGGCGTCGCGGTCGCCGACGTTGGTGCTGATGCTGGAGGCGTCGATCGTGAGCTCGGCCGACGACTCGAGGGGGTTCTCGGCGATCGTGATGGAGCCGCTGAACTTCTCGAAGTTGCCGCGGACCTTGCTGACCATCATGTGCTTGGCGGTGAAGCCGATGCGGGTGTGGTTCACGTCGATGGCGTAGGTGCCGGCGGCGGGGATGGAAAGACCTTCCCAGGTGCGAGTGCTCATAACGTGTGCTCCCTCAGAGGTGGTTGCTGTGCGGATGTTTGCTGCAACAGATGTCTACCTGAGGAATATTCCACTCGTCAACTATCGTCGTCTACGATGTGAACGTGATCCCCTTTGACGACCCCCGGCTGACCGCGATGGGCCTGCTGACGGAGGTTCATGCCGGCCTGGTGGCGAGGATGTCCCCCGCGCTCGTCTCAGCCGGTCTGTCCGACGTCGACTTCGGAACGTTGATCAGGCTCGCCCGCTCACCTCGGCGGAGCCTGCGGATGGGTGACCTCGCCGCGCAGACCGGGCTGTCGACCAGCGGTGTGACGCGCGTCGTCGACCGCCTCGAACGTGACGGGCTCGTCGTACGGCAGGCCTGCGCCAGCGACCGCCGTGCCTCCTATGCCGCGTTGACCGACAAGGGGGCGGAAAAGCTTCAGACGCTCCTGCCCCAGCACCTCACGGACATAGAGGACCTGTTCACGGGCCTGCTGACGGAGGAGCAGCTCGACCAGTTCCTCACCACGCTGCGCATCATCAGGGACGTCGTTCATCCTTGCGCTACCGCGGGGGCGATTGAGCCGGGACAGACAGTTCGCCCCTGAGCTTGGCCACCGCGCGCGAGACAGTGCTCTTGACCGTGCCGACGCTGATGCCGAGCGTTCTGGCGATCTCCGGTTCGGTCATGTCCTCGTAGTAGCGCAGGACGACCGCCGCGCGCATGCGGTCGGGCAACCCCTTCAGTGCCTGTTCGAGGGTTTCCTCCCATTCGCAGGGCGCCTCGAAGGCCACGGGGATGTCGGGAAGCTCGTCAGCGGGAAACTCCTCCACCTTCCGCCTGCGCCATTGCGATATGTTGATATTGATCATCGCCCGCCGTACATATCCATCCAATGCGGCATGATCCTTGATGCGGTCCCATGCCAGGTACGTGTTGGTGAGCGCGATCTGCAGCAGATCCTCGGCGTCGCAGGGATGGCCGGTCAGCTGGTGCGCGGCGCGCAGGAGAGCGGGCCCGCGAGACCTCACGTACTCGCGGAACTCCTCTTCCAGCTCGGCAATCTGCATCGTCGTCAGAATCGCAGCCGGAGCGCCTATTGCGGCTGAACCAGAATCCAGGATTCGCCCCACCAACAGCAAAGGGCAGTCAAGGTCTACCGCACATCGGTTGTCAATGAGTTCCACCGAGGATGTGTATTTTGCTCTCGTCTGCGGGGGAGGGCAGGGAGTTATGTGACGCTAGGGGAGTGAACAGCACGGAACGCCGCCGGATCCTCGCGGCGGCGGCCCTCGGCCGCGACGCAGGACACCCGGGACCCGATCCGGCAGGCGGCGATCCGCTGCGCGCGGTCACCGGCCAGATCGTCGACGTCAGCCCCCATCTGCTCATCGTGGAGACCGAGCAGGGAACGGAGGAGAGGCTGGTCATCGCCCCGTGGGCGACGGCCTGGCACGGCGGCGACGTCGCACCGGGTGACCTCCCGCTCGGCGCGAGCGTGATGATCAGGGCGATCCGCGACGGAAGGGTCGCCGAGCGCATCTGGGCCGACACCACCCGGATGACCGGCGCGATCCTGTCCGTCGAAGGTCGCCGCGACCTGCACGTGGAGCTCGACTGCGGCCCCCACAGGGGGCGCCGCAGCGTGGTGATCCCTTACCGGACCACCGGGCGCATCCGCGTCCGCCATCCCCAACTCGAACCGGGCTACCTCTTCGACGCCATCGGCATCCGTGATGACGGGGTGGGCCACGCTCTGCTGCCCGCGACGTCGCAGCCCGGCCATCCCGCGCGTGCCGTACCAACCCCTCCTCCCGTGTACGGCGGAGCGCAGCAACGCGTCAACGGAACCGCCACCTGGTCCGACGCCTTCGACTGCGACGAACGCGGCGCGGCCTATCCCATGGTGGAACGTTCTGACGCGGCGTGTCCCGATGCCGAGGTGTCGTGCGTCGGCCTGCCGTACCTGGCAATTGGTTCGTTACTGCAAATCCGTAATGTCTGCACGGAAAGGGCGGCGAACACGCCGATCGTGGCCTGCGGTTGCATGGCCGGGGGGTTCTGCGATCGGTGCGTCGAGTGCGGCACCTCGCCGAGGGGCCGCATCGTGGAGCTGTCGCCCTCGTCGTTCGTGGAACTGGGTGGGGAACTGACCAAAGGGTGCTTCAACGCCCGGGTCGGATGGGGGTGACACGCATGCTCGAATCGCAACTGCCGATCCTGATCGTGCTGCTGGTGCTGGGAACGTTCGCGAAGCTGGCGACCGTCCACACCGACAGCGAGCCCGGCGCGCTGACCAGACTCGGGCCGGCCGTGCTCGTGCCGGGCCCGCTGCGCAAGCCGGCGCTGGTGTGCTGCGCCGTGGGCGAACTCGTGCTCGCGGCGGGGCTGCTGCTCACGACCGCCCCGCTGTTCAGGTGGGGGACCGTTGTCTTCTTCGCGCTGTCGACCTATGTGCTGCTCGAACTGCGCAGGCGGCGGCCCGACGCGGGCTGCGGCTGCTTCGGCGAGGTCAGCTCGACTCCTGTGGGAGCGCGTTCGATCGCTCGAACGGTCGTGCTGACCGGGATGGCTCTCATGGCGGTCTGGGCGCCGGTGTCGGGCATGTCGGGCATGTCGGGCTTGTCGTGGTGGACATTGGCCGGAGTGGTCGCGCTGGCCGTTCTGTCGCCCGAGTTGGAGGAGGCGGTCGACAGGATCCGCTATCGGGCGCCCTGCGAGCAGCGGCCCTCCGTCGAGAGCGTCGGCCTGGCCAAACTCAAGGCGAGCGCGACCTGGCGGTCGCATGCCGACGAGCTGTCCTCCGCCGAGCCGTACGACAGCTGGCGCGAGCTGTGCTGGCGCTTCTTCGTCTTCCGCAACCACCACCAGGACGACGTGGTGTTCGCCGTCTACCTCACCGGACGCCATCCCGTCGTGCGCGTGGCGGTGGTGGGCAGGGACGACACCGACTCCATGCCGGAATATACGGCCGTATCGGCCTGACGCTAGACAGCGTTATACGAAGCGATATGTGTCTCTCTAGCCGTGCCTAGCTTCCCCTCTAGACACGGCTAGAGAGAGTCAGATGGGCTGAGCGCGCAGGAACCTCCCGAAGTGAGGCACCGTGAACGCGATCAGGCCGCGCTCAGCGGAGAAGATGAGCCCTTTCTTGATGAGACTGTCGCGGGCGGGCGACAGGCTCGACGGCTTGCGGCCGAGCGCGTCGGCCACATCGGCGGTCGCCACCGGCTCGTCGCCGATCGAGGCCATGGCGTGCATGTAGTCGCGCTCAGCGGGGGTGGCCCGCTCGTAGCGGCTGCCGAAGAAGCCGACCGCGAGCTCCTCCTCTGCCTCGGGCGCGGACACCTTGACATCGTCGAGCGTGATCGGCGTACGCGGCGCGTAGTCCCAGGCGACCTTGCCGTACGCCTGGACGAAGTAGGGGTAGCCGTCGGCGGCGTCGTAGAGCGCGTCGAGCGCCTCCTGGGTGAACTCCACGCCCTCCTCCCTGGCCGGGACGAGCAGCGCCATGTCGGCGGCGTCGCGGTCGAGCTTGTCGAGGCGCGCGTAGCGGAACAGCCGCTCGGAGTAGCTCTTGCTGGCCGACAGCACGCTCGGCAGGTGGGGCAGGCCCGCACCCACCACGATCAGCGGCCCGCCGGTCTGGGAGAGCTCGTGGCAGGCGGCGCAGAGCGCGGAGATGTCGGTGGCCTGCACGTCCTGCATCTCGTCGATGAACAGCGCGACGCCCACCCCGAGGTCGGTGGCCACGCTCGCCGCGTCGACGAACAGCTCGGTCAGGTCGATCTCCAGGTCGCCCGAGTCGGCGCGGCCCCGGCTGGCCGGCACGTCGATGCCGGGCGACCAGTGGGAGGTGCCCTTGGCTGCGGCGGGATCGCGCATCGCGAACGCCTTGAGCACGCCGAGGAACTCCTCGATGCGCTCGGGCGCGCGATGCCTCGGGGCCAGCTCGCGCACCGCCATGTGGAGAGCGGCGGCGACGGGACGGCGGATCGACTGGTCGGGCCTGGCCTCGATTTTGCCGGTGCCCCACAGCCGCTGCATCGCCATGGACTTGAACGTGTTGAGCAGAACGGTCTTGCCGACGCCGCGCAGACCGGTCACGACCATGCTGCGCTCGGGACGGCCGCGGGCCACCCGCTCCAGCACGACCTCGAACTGCTGCAGCTCGCGATCGCGACCGGCGAGCTCGGGCGGGCGCTGTCCGGCGCCGGGGGCGTAGGGATTGCGCACAGGATCCACGCTCTCGGACTTTATAGCTGGGTATAGCGGCCGTCTTAGAGTTGGGAAGAAACACCTACGGCGTGTCTGAACGAGCATGGCACCCCCTCCCACCTGGCCGAACCTCTGTTCGAGTGCTTTCCGAGAACTGTAGCGCGCCATCGAACACGTGCGCGAGATATTCGAGTAAAGATCTTCGCAACAGCCCGAACCCCCGGTTCGCGCGCCGGTGGTGGGCCGCCGCTCACGAGCCCAACGAGCACACGCTGCCCGACCATCCCGGCCACTGGTGCGGCATCGGCGCCTTCTCCGAGCCCGGCGGCTGATCCGCACGAGATCACTTCCGGTCGGAGTCGGGCGAGGATGCCGCGAAAGCGGAGGGGGCGTGGAAGTCAAGGAAGTCGGGGAGGTTGACGCAGGCGCGGATGCCACGGGAGGTGCGGAAGCCGAGGGAGGTGCAGAAGCCGACAAAGATGCAGGAGCTGACGAATTCGACAGGTGCCGAGGGAAGCGCGGACGCCAACGAAGGCGCGGAAGCCGAAGAAGGCACGGAAGCCGCGGGAGGACAATCCGGACGCGTTCCGAATGGTCAACCCGGCGGGCCGCGCAATAGGGTTCGACCCATGCGGAGCTTTGCGAACGTGCAGGAGTTGAAGGCGGCGGCCGGTGAGACGGTGGGCCCGACCGAGTGGCGGACGATCACTCAGGACCAGGTCAACCTGTTCGCCGACGCCACCGACGACCACCAGTGGATCCACGTTGACCCCGACAGGGCCAAGGAGACGCCCTTCGGCGGGACGATCGCCCACGGGTTTCTGACGCTGTCGCTGCTGCCGTCCTTCCTGACCGAGCTGATGACCGTCGGCCAGATCGAGATGGCGGTCAATTTCGGGCTCAACAAGGTCCGCTTCCCCAAGCCCGTGCCGGTCGGCTCCCGGGTGCGGGCCAGCGGTGAGCTGGTCGACATCAAGAACAGCCCCGCGGGCCAGCTGGCCACCATCAAGGTGTCGGTCGAGCTGGAGGGCGAGCGCCGCCCCGTCTGCGTCGCGGAGGCGCTGCTGCTCTACGTGCCCGTCGCCGAATAGCCGATTCATCTCGTCGCGGGCCGTTGTCAGCTCCCCTCGGAGTAGTAGATGGCGGCCTGCACGCGGCTCTTCAGGCCCAGTTTGTTGAGCACCCTGCTGACATGGGTCTTGGTCGTCGCCTCCGCCATGTCGAGCTCCTTGGCGATCTCCGCGTTGGACAGGCCCCTCGCCACACAGGCGAGCACCTCGCGCTCTCTCGGCGTGAGCAGGTCCTTCGGTGGCTCACGCCGTACCGGCTGCTCGGCGAAGGCCGAGATCAACCGGCGGGTCACGGCGGGGGAGATCAGCCCATCGCCTCTCGCCACCAGGCGCACCGCGTCGACCAGCGCGTCCGCGTCGGTGTTCTTCAGCAGGAACCCCGCCGCGCCGGCCCGCAGCGCGCCGAAGACGTACTCGTCCACATCGAACGTCGTCAGGATCAGCACGTCGGCCACCCCCGCCAGCTCCTTGGTGGCGGTGATGCCGTCCTTCTTCGGCATCCGGACGTCCATCAGCACCACATCGGGCCGCTTCTCGCGCGCCATCGCGACGGCCTCCTCACCGTCGCCCGCCTCGCCCACCACCTCGACGTCGTCGGCGCCGCCGAGGATCAGCACGATCCCCGCCCTGACCGCCGCGTGGTCGTCGGCGACCAGCACCCTGATCGTCACCGCTCCTCCTCCGTCGGCAGCGTCGCCCGCACCCGCCAGTGTTTCTCTCCGTACGGCCCGGCCTCGAAGCTGCCGCCCACCAGCGTCGTCCGCTCCCGCATCCCGATCAGCCCTGCGCCCGACCCCGGCAGCGCCGGCCCGCCGTCGTTCAGCGGATTGTCGACCACGACGCTGACGTGGCCGGGCGCATAGACGATCGTGACCTCCGCCCGGCCGTCGCCGTGTTTCATCGCGTTCGTCAGCGCCTCCTGCACGATCCGATAGCCGGCCAGATCCACCGACACCGGCAGCTCCCTTGAGACACCCTCGACCGTCATGACCGTCTCCACCCCCGCCCGTCGCGCCCGCTCCGCCAGGTCACCGGCGTCGCGCAGCCGCGGCCTGGTCGTCGCGTCGGTGTCTTCGCCCTCCTGCCGCAGCAGCCCGATCATCGTGCGCATCTCGGCCATGCCCTGAACGCTGTTCTCCCTGATCGAAGCCATGATCTGGTGTACGGCTGCCGCGTCGAGGTCCTTGCGCGACAGCACAGCCGTGGACTGGATCGCGATCGCGCTGAAATGGTTGGCGATCATGTCGTGCAGCTCCCTGGCCATCCTGGTGCGCTCGGCGACGATCGCGGCGTTGCGGTCGAGCTCGGCCAGGTGCGCCACCTGCTCGGCCCTGGCCCGCTCCGCCACCGCCTGGTCGCGATGCTGCCGCAGGACCATCGCGGTCGTCACCGGCACGACCAGCACCAGGCCCGCCTGGACGCCCATGACCGAGATTTTCCACAGGTCCTTCTCGATGAAGCTGAAGATCGTGCCAATGATCACCGCAGTAGCGGCGGTGACATAGAGCAGCCACTTGCTCAGCCGCGCGGGGCCGTACAGGGCGGCGGCGTAAAGGTTGTCGGTGAAGATCAGCGTGGTGGGCAGCGAAGGGCCGGCGACGACGACGTCCATGCTCAGCCCCACCACGCCCAGCGTCAACGCGGCCAGCGGCGCGCTCCGCCGTACGGCTACGCCCACGCAGGTGAGCGCCAACGGGACGACCGGCAGCCAGGCGGGGCCGCCGCGGTGGTAGAAAGAGCCGGCGGCCAGCAGGACGAGACCTACGGCGAAGGCAGCCAGGGCGGCCAGGAGGTCTCGTCTCATCCCCCAATCTCACCACTGGTCGCGGCGGTGTTGATGACACCGAAGGGCGTTCTGTGGATACACCGAAGGTTGTACACAGGGTCGTCGGCGGGGATGAGGCGGCGAATTGGTTCGAGGCACGGCTTCGGGTCCGCTATGCTTGCTTACGCAGCGAGCGGCCGTAGCTCAATGGATAGAGCATCTGACTACGGATTATCTCCCCTTAAGCAGCGTACGTCACCCCGTTTGACCAGGTCCGGGGAAAGCAGCGTACAACCCGAATCAGACGCTTAAACTCTGATCAAGGAATCCCCAGGTCAGACACTAAAACCCCCATCCGACCAGGTCGGGTAGGGGTTTCGGCGCGTCCGCTACCCCTCGTCGGGCGGCTCGGGACCCACGAACGAACCCAGGTTCGGCCTCGTATAAACGTGCCCATTTTCGCGCAGAGAAGCGACCGCTTTTCTCGCCGTATTACGTGCGACGCCGAATTCCTGAATGAGCGCGTTTTCGGAAATGAGACGACCGCTTTTATATTCGCCGGACTCAATCCTTCGGCGTATGACGGTGGCGATCTGCTGCCATCGGGGCAGGTCGTCTCGGAACTCAATCACGGCGTGAGCGTAGGTGATCATGGTGTCGGGTCCGTGAGCGGCAGTACGCACGCTCGTGCATGCGTACGCATAGAGAGGGGTATAGCGGTGAAGTCGCGGTCGGTGCGGCGCCACCCGCGCCGCCCGCGGCCTACTCCTCAGGCTTCGGCGCCTGGACGAACGTCCCCAGGCCGCGCACCGAGTAGGCCACGCCCTCCTCACGCAACCGCACGAGGACCTTCCGTGCCGTGCCGCGGGCGACGTCGAACTCGGCGACCAGCTGGTGCTCGGACGGAAGCGGCGTGTCCGCGAGGTAGGTTCCGTCGGCGATCCGCTCCTTGAGGATCTCTGCGATCTGCACCCATCTCGGCGCGTTCTGCCGCCATTCGATCATCACAGTCGAACAGTAGGCATCCCTGTTGACCTGCGGATACCCAGGGCTCACCAAGGTTCCCCATAGTGAAGTGTGGTGAAGGCGCGTAGCATCGGATTGCTTGTCCTAAAAGGACGGGCCCGGCAGGCGCGGCAGGCGCCTTACCGAGCCCTTGATCGCACGTGGAGGTGCGACCCGTGACCGAGCCTACGACCCCCGCAGACGCGGAGGAAGCGCCCGCCGAGACTCCCCCGTACATCGGCCTGCTCGACCTCATGCTGTGGATGATTCCCGGCCGATCCGTCGGGATCAGCCTGCCTCCCACGCACAGGTACGTCGGCACCTGGACGGATCGCCAGTAGGACGGCGCCGGTACTGCCCTGCAGCGTGACCTGCAGGGCACGGGGTGGCTGGCCAGGGAGGGATTGGACCAGCCACCCCACCCCCAAAACGAAGACGACCCCCGGCCGGCGACTGCAACGCCGAACGGGGGTCTTGATCAGGAATAGAGGTCCTGACCCGTGAAGAACGATAAGCGCCAGACCGGCGATGCACCAGCGCCGAAGAAGAGGAAGCTGACGGCCGCCGAGAAGCTCGCCGCCGCCGCCCAAGCCGCCGCCGACGTCCGCGCCTACGACACCAACCCCGACGTCATCGCCTACCGCATCGAACGCATGCGCGCCCGCGTCGACAGGCTCATCTGGGCAGGCCTCATCCTGGGCCTGCTCTTCACGATGGTGAACGTCCAGGCGTTCGCCGCCCGCGGCGCCGAACACGGCAGCACCGAATGGTGGGCGGCCTGGGCACTCGACCCCACCGTCTCCCTCGTCCTCCTCGGCGTCCTCCTGGGCGAGCAGGTCATCGCCCGCTACCAGATCGCCGCCGGCGGCTGGGTGCGCCTCACGAAGTGGACCGCGCTCGCCTTCACCTACACCATGAACACCTGGGAGTCCTGGGTGGCCGGGAGCCCCGCCGACATCCTGTTGCACTCCGTGCCGCCTCTCCTCGTCTTCTGTGCCGCTGAGGCCGTCACCGAGCTTCGCCACCGCATCACCGAGGCCGTCCACAAGGCGTACGAGGCGGCCAAGGCGCGGGCGGCCGCCCTCGCCGCGGTGACCCCCGCCGCGACTCCTACCGTGACCGCGAGCGTGGTCACGGAGGAGGGCGCGGCCGCTGTCACCGACTTCGAGGACTGGGCAGCCCGTCGCGCTCTCAAACCGCTCCCCGCAGTGATCCGCCGGGCGACCCCGTCCGTGACCACGCAGCCGGTCACCCCCACGGTCGCCACACCGCCGCCCGCTGCCACACCGGCCGCCATTGTCCTCGCGACCCCCGCTGTGACCCCCGTCGTGACCGCCGCAGAGGTCACCGAGCCGGTCACCGAGCAGGTCACGGATCCTGGCCCTGAGCTGGAAGATCCCGCCTCCAAGACCGCGATCATGCGCGCGCACTGGGAGCAGGAGATCGCCGCCAAGCGGTACCCCTCCGTCAGCGAGCTGAAGGAGGTGTCTGGTGCTCACCACAGCCTCGCCTCACGCCGCCGTCGGGAGTGGGTGGAAGAGCTGCCGTGGCAGCAGCGGAGGAAGGCCAAGACGAGCCGGGAGAAGGTGACCGCTTGAGCGCCCCCACAGACGAGCTCGTAAGGCCCCAGACGCCTCCCGAGTTCTGGCACAAGCCCCGCCGAGGTACGCGGATACGGATGGCTGTGCACCGGGTACGGCAGGGCCAGTACGGCCGCCGCACGGTCCGCTTCGCCTACCGGACCAGCACCGTGCCGTTCGCCGGCACCAGCCTGCTCGCCCGGACCGCCTGGCGGTGGGTCCGCGCCGACGACTACGCAGGCACCGACGACCTCAAATTCCTCGAGGCGGTGCGGACCAGGCGGCGCCGTACGGCGTGGCTGGTCGGCAGCGGCTACGTCCTCTCCTCCAGCATGGGCGCCTACATGGTGGGCGGCTCGGCCGCGCTGCTCGCCGCGGGCGCGGTCGTGACGGTCGGTACGGCCGCCGAGGCGACGAAGCGGTTCAAGAACCGGCCCAGGGGCTTCGTCTTCCCCGGGCAGAAGAAGGGGACGCCCGGCGAGGACCTCGTCACCCGAGCGGCGATCGCCGCTAAGCTCGGCCGCGCCGAAGGGATGCGCCTCGCCACGCCGGTGCTCACCGAGGACGGTGGCTGGTCCACCATCCTGCAGCTGCCGCCCGGCCAGCGGGCGCGCGGCGCGCTCGGCAAGGAAGCCGACTTCGCCAGCGCGCTGGGTGTCGGTGAGAGCCAGGTCGTGTTCAAGCTCGTCGACGAGCACGCCGGGCAGCTGCACATCTACGTCGCCAAGTCCGACCCGTTCCTCAAGGTGTATCAGTCGCCCCTGCTGGGCCGCACCGAGCCGCTCGACTTCTGGCAAGGCATCCCGGCCGGTGTGAACGCCCGCGGCCAGGAGGAGCGGCTCAAGCTCGTCGACGCCTCCCTCCTCGTCGCCGGCGAGCCGCGCGCCGGGAAGTCCGCCGCGGTGAACGGCATCATCGGCGCGGCCGCCCTGGCCATCACACCGAAGATCCACCTGTGGGACGGGAAGGGCGCCGGGGATCACCGGCCGTGGCGGCGGATCGCTCACACGGCCGAGAAGCGCAACGCTCCCGGGCTGCTGGAGCACCTGAAGCGGCAGCAGGAACAGATGGAGAAGGTGTTCGATCTGCTGGATGAGGCGGGCGGCTCCACAAAGCTCACCCCGGCGCTGTGTCGCCAGTTCGGGGTCGACGTCGAGCTCACGGTCGTGGATGAGACCCGCTACTACGTCGCCTCGCCACAGGGGCCGGAGATCGTGGCGGCGATGGTGGACATCGCGAGCCGAGGCCCGGCCGCCGGGATCCTGCTGGTGCTCGCCACCCAACGCATGACGAAGGAGGGCATCCCGCCGGAGCTGAAGGGCGTCTGCTCGCTGCGGTGGGCGATGCGCTGCCCGGACGTCATCGCGAGCAACGCGGTGCTCGGCCCGGGCGCAGCCGGCGCGGGCTACGACGCCTCGGAGATCCCGCGCTCGCACCGCGGCGTCGGGATCCTGGACGCTGACGGCTCGGACCCTTCCAAGCTGAAGAGCTACTTCCTCGACGACGCGGGCTCGGACCTTCCCGACGTGGCTGCGGTCGCCTACGAGCTGCGCCGCGCCGCCGGGACGCTACCCGAGCGGGAGCAGGCGGTCGCCGTCGACCCGGTGGAGATGATCCTGGCCGCGATGGGGGAGGCGGATCGGATACACACCGCCGATCTCTTGGAGGCGCTTGGCTCCGGGTGGACGGCGGCCCGGGTCGCCGAGGTGCTGCGCCCCCACGGGATCACGCCCGGCGACGTAAAGATCGGCGGCGTCAACCGCAACGGCTACCGCCGATCCGACCTCGAAGCGCTCTTCACACCCGCATGAGCCGGGTCTACCGAGGCTCTACCGCGTCGGGAGGGTCTACCTCACCTCTACCGGCGCTGACCTGCGCGGTAGGGGCGGTAGACCCTACCGGGCGCATCCCCCTATCCCCGCGTACGGCCCTGCCTGACGGGCCAGGAAGGAAACGTCATGGAGCTCGCCGTCATTCTGCTCATCGCTCTCGCCGTCTACCTCGCGTGGGATCGGCAGCGGCATCCGATGAAGCGCTGCCGGGCCTGCCGCACGTCGCCCGGCAAGAAGATCTCCAAATGGAACGGCCAGGCGTACGGCGTGTGCCGTCGTTGCGCCGGCGCTGGCGAAGTCCGCAGATAGATCAACACACGAAGGAGCACACAATGAAGCGCAAGGACCCCCAGACCAAGGGCACGATCGACGACAAGCAGTGGGCCGACCTGCAGCGCCGCGCCCAGAACAGCCCCGAGTCGCCGTTCTCGCGGCGCGCGGTCGCACGGAGGAAGGCAACCGAGCTCCAGAGGGAGAAGCGCAAGTGGAGCTGACAGCGAAGAGCGCAACATTAATGTTCTGTCGCACCCTTCTGTCACGCTGGTTACGTCAGGCCGTTTCACCACAATGAAGTGGAGTGATCCCATGACATGGGAATCGCGCGATCTCCCTGTCCTCCAGGCAATCGTTGACCTGGCTGACGAAAACGGCGGTCGAGTCGACTGGACGGAAGTCGTCGAACGGACCGGCTTCGAGCGCGCCGACGTTCAGAAGGCCCTCATCGCGCTCGAAGGCGAGCAGCCACCCTTCTTCGACACCACCAACAGTGCGGGCAGCTTGTCGGGCCCGAAGATCGAGCTGGTTCACAGCGTGACGGGGCATGCCCGGCGGACCGTCGGCACGTGGCCGACCGCCGAAGGCCTCGCCAAGCAGATCATCGCTGGGTTGGAGGAAGCAGCCGCGGCTGAGCCTGACGAAGAGAAGCGCAGTCGGATCAAGCAGACGGCCGCCTGGCTCGGAAACACCGGTTGGAGTGTCCTCCTCGGCGTCGCCGGCAACGCCGTCTCGAAGGGCGTCGGTCTCTAGCAGCAACGCGCGAACATGACGAAGCAGCCCCGCCCACCCGAAGGTGGACGGGGCTGCTTCATGCCGTACTCCAGGCCGGTGCCGCACCCTGCCTACGCGCGCACCCACGGCCCGCAATCCCGGCTCGTGAACCCCTCGCCAGCGCGGACGGTGACCGTGATCCCTCGGGGTGCATTGGTGACGAGCTGGTTGTCGATGATCCGGCCATTGCCGGCGGACCTTTCCCAGTAGCAGTCGGTCACGGGCCGCCGCCACGTCCGGTACGTGCCCGGCCGGAGGTCCTTCCCGACTGTATGTTCGCCGTCGCCGAACCCCGTCGCCCCGGCCTGCCACACCTTCCGGTGCTTGGGGCACAGCTGCGTCAGCGCGGCACGCTGCGTGGCCTCATCCGTCTCCAGGTTGTCGATCACCCCCTGCACCGCCTCCCACGGCGAGTCGGCCGCCAGCTCGCAGATCTCCCGCCCATCCTCCAGATACGCCTCTTCGGCGATGGTCTCGCCGTCGTCCAGGGTGTCGGCGAACGCCTTGGTGATCGCGGCCAGGAACGCGGTCTCCGCGCGTGACCGAGCAGGCGACGACGGCGTGGGCGTCTCAGACGTTTCGTTGGCGGTCGCCGAGTCGCTGGCGGCCGACGACGGCTGCGCCGCTTGCGGGGTGCCGGCAGGGGCGCATCCGGCGGCGAGCACGATGGCGGCGACGGCTAAGAAGAGACGCATCATGTGACTCCTGAGGCTCGGGGGAACCTCAGGATGACGCACAAGGGCGCTCCCAGGTGTACGGGCATAACAAAACGGGCCCCCGCCCCCTCCGCGATGGAGGAGACGGGGGCCGGTTCGGCTAGAGGCCGGTGAGGTCCCGGCCAGTGTGATTGCCCGGGTGGTACGGCGGCGCAGAGGCCGCGGGGGACACGTTCATCCGGAGCACCAGCGCGAGCACCACGTTGAGCGCCGTCACGGTCGCGCCGATCTGCGCCTCGGACAGCTCAAGCCCGAACCCGGCGACCGCGGTCAGCGTGGTGCCGACGGCGCCGGTGAGCGCGGAGACGACGAACGGCCGCGTCAGGATGGCGACGATGGCGGCGAGCACCGCGGTGGACATGGTGGAGATGGTCGCGACCTGGAGCTGGGTGAGCGGGAGCCCGTAGGCGACCAGGAGGGCGACGAGGGTGTTGATGGTGTAGACCCAGACCGCGGGCTCGCGGCCGAAGATGCGGACCTGCATGTCTCTCCTCGGGAGGGGTGACGAGGCCCCGGCCGGGCGGCGCGGGGCGAGGGGGTTGGAGCCGGGGTTAGGAGCTGGGCGTCGGCGACGGGCTCGCGGTCGGCTTCACGCACGCGTAGGCCGGGACGCCGGCCGCGTCGGCGCCGCGCGAGCAGAGCACCGTGGTGCCGTCGTACGAGAACTGGACCTTGGCGGGCATCTGGAACGGCTTGGGGACGCCGTCGATCGACGGCACGAGGACCTTGCGCTCGCCCGTCTTGCACCGGCCGTACCGGGACTTCGACAGGTTCCTGGCTTCCAGGACGCGTACCGCGCCGCTCTTGGCGATGCAGAGGCCGTACACCTTGGCGGGCTCCTTGGCGGCGACGGAGGCCGCGGCGACGGCTCCGCCTCCCGCCAGGAGGAGGCCGGTGGCGGCGATGGCGGACAGCTTCTTAAGCACGAGGATCTCCTTGCTCGGGGCATGAAAAGAGCGCCTCACGGGGGTGTGAGGCGCTCGGGTGGAGCTGGTGTGGGCTTATGCGGCCGGGGGTGTCTTTGGGGGTCGGCCTGGGTGCATGCGGGCGCGTCGTTCGGCCACTTCGGCGTCGGCCTCGGCGAGGAGCTTGAGGGCCTCGGCGTCTCCGTGTTCGGCGATGGTGGCGCGGATGTAGGCGTTGAGGTGTTCGGCTCGGTTGGTGTCGAGCTGCTTGCAGACGCGGTCGTAGGCCTTCCAGTGGCCTTCGGCGACGCGGACTTGGCGGGGCTTGGTGGTGTCGGAGGTCTCGTTCGTGCTGCTCATGGCTCCTTCTTCTGTAGCTACAGAAAAAGTTTCCCAGAAGTATTGCGTAGCTACAAGCCCTGTGGTTAATCTGTAGCTACACAACGGAGAGCAGGGAGAACGTAATGAACGCCACCGCCACCGAGATCCCCACCGAGATCCTCCGCCCCGGCCGCGCCATCCAGAGGCTCAACGTCTGGACCCCGGAGGGCGAGTTCAGCCACCAGGTCCGCTTCCCCGGAACGGTCGAGGAGGCCTACGAGTACGTGGCCTGGCTCACCAACCGCACCCGCGACGACGACTAGCAGCACCGGCCCGGGGCGACCCGGGCCCTAGCTGTGCCGCCAGGCGGCCGCCCACGTCTTCGGGCCGACCACGCCGTCGTCAGCGACGCCCAGGGCGCGCTGCAGGACACGCGTCGTCGCGGCCGAGGTGGGCCCGTAGATGCCGTCGGCGACGAGGGTGTACTTCAGCTGCTTGCAGCGCCGCTGCCACGTGGCCACGTCCTGGCCGCGCGGCATCGCCTGCCCGTACCGGTACTGCAGGTAGCGTCCCGGCCAGCGCGGCGCGGAAGGCTGGCGCGGGATCGGCGTCGTATCGTCCCGGCCAGCGAGCGGCATCCCTTGCTGCAGCCACCGGTAGAGGACGGGGCCGGGGCAGGTGGTGGAGTAGCCGTCGCGGTGGCCGCGCACCTCCCGGCCGGCGCCGCGCTGCTGCAGGTAGGCGACCGCGTCGCGCAGGCCTCGCAGCATGGCCTGGGTGGGCTGGATGAGGCCGCGGTCGCCGAGCAGCGCGCAGATCGCGTAGTGGCCGGTGTTGAGGCCGGGCCCGTTGGCGGCCGACATGATGCGCGCACCCCGGCCCTCGAACACGCGCCCATGAGGGCAGACGAGCAGGTTGTAGGCGACGTCCGTCCACTTGTTGCTGTCCTGGTGGTAGGCCTGGATGCCCTGCACCGTGTCGAGGCAGCGAGAGCATGACTTGGCCAGGTCCGGGTGGACATAGGAGCCGACGTAGTGCAGCTTCACGCCGCGCGCCGAGGACAGCGAGGAGAGCTGGCCGCGCGGGGAACGAGCTCGCCATTCGGCTCGGGTGACGAGGTCCATGGTCAACCTCCTCCTCAGGTGTTCAACAAGGTGACGACGATCGTGATGGCCAGGCCGACCGCCGCGATTACCACCGAGATCCATACGGCCCGACGACCGGACGCGGCGTTCACCTCCGCGCGGCCTGCCCGGTCGTTCTCCAGCGCCCGAAGCCGCGTGTCTTGGGCGGCCACTACATCGGATAGCTCTTGGGTTTCGCGTTCCTGCCGGGCGGCCAGCTCGTCGACGCGCCGGTCGGCATGGTCCGCGCGCTGGACGAGCAGGGCGAGCTGGCCTTTGATCTCGGCGATCCCGACAGCGGTGATCTCGGAGAGTTTGGCGAGGGCCAGGGTTACTGACTCCTGCTGCTCGGTCACGGCGCTCCGTTCGTTGTACGGCTCGCGCCGTGCGGATGGTTAGAAGGGGCTGACGATCGGCGGCGAGGAACTCTTCAGCTCCACGATCAAGTCGGCCAGCGTGTCCACCGTGTTGATCACGTCCAGGCGGAGCTGGTTGTAGGCCGCGGCCAGCGCGCCGCTGTCCAACGAGACGGGCGCCTGCACGCTCGACGGGGCGCCCACGAAGCCCGCCTGAGGCGGATCGGGGATCGGCAGCAGGGGGACGTCCCCCAGAGTGGAGCGCGCCCACAGGCGGCCACCCTGCGCGTAGATGTGGACGTCTCCAGAAGGCGGTGCGGGCGGGGTGGAGCGGTTACGCATCACCCACCCGGCCGACGCCTCGATCAGCGGCTGCCGTCGCCCCGCGGAGGCCTGCGCCGTGGTCAGGTCGCGCTGCATCTGCCGCATGACGCGCTGCTGGTCATCGGGATATCCGTCCACCGGGCCTCCTACTCGACCGCCTGGTCATCGATATACAGCTCGGCCTCATCACGGCCGTTCTCCCGGCCGGTCGGGGTGACGCGTATGCCGAGGATGCGCCGTTTCTCGTTGAGGCCGGCGCCGCCGTTGATCCGCTTGTAGACCTCGTTAGTCATGACGATCTGGGCTGGGTCGCCGAGGTTGTTCGGGTGGATGCTCGGCTGCTCGCCGAGCAGCACCGTGATGGAGAAGACCGGCGGCGCACCCCCCGAGGTGGCGGCCAGCTGCTCGGCGATCGCGTTGAGCTGGTCCAGGTCCTTCACGCCGGGCCGGTCCACGATGCGGTCGATCCGCGACCACACGCCCGTCGCGAGGTGCGGCGAGTCGTAGGCGTTGGACATGAGCGGCGTGGAGACGGTGGAGGCGTCGGTGTCGATGGTGTCGCCGCGGGCCCGCCACCGTGTGCCTCGCGTCAGCGGGGTCCACTCGATGCCCCAGTCGAGGATCTCGCCGCCGCCAGGGGATTCGCTGTAGGTGTGGGTGGCGTCCGGGTCGCCGAGCGGGACACCCCAGTTCCAGTGGAACTCCAGGCCGCCAGCACCGAACTCGCTGTTGATCATCCATTCGTAGCCGTCGACGCCCTCGGTGGTGGAGGCGACGTGCTGGCCGTACATGCCCGCGAAAGGCCCGAAGGTGCGGTCGATCAGCGAGCCCGCTGCGCCCGTCTGGAGGATCAGGCCGAGGTCTGCGTGCGGCTGCAGCTGCATGTGGTCGATCAGCTGCCGGGCAATCTCGACCCGGTCCACGCCGACGAACGGGGTGAGGGTGTCCTCCAGCTGCACGTACTGCAGGAACGCCTCCAGCGTGACGCCGGACAGGTGCAGGACCGGGGTCTGCCGCCGGGACTTGGAGATCTTCGCGCCGATGATCCAGTAGCGGCCCCAGTGGATGCCCGCCCGCCAGATGTCGACCACGGTCACGCCGGGCCCGCGCAGCAGGTCCGACTGGTAGCGGGGCACGATCTTGGCGGCCAGGTCGCCGTCATCCTCGTTGGCGATCGGGAACGACGCGGTGAAGTTGCCGGAGTTGATCTGCCCTCGGCGGCTGATCCGCTTCTCGAAGCTGACCTGCCCCACGGCGAGATCCCCGAGCTCGCCGCCGAACAGGCGGGAGAACCGGTACAGGTAGAGGGCGTCGCCCTGGCCGGGCGCGTCCGGCGGGATCGGCGGCACCTCAGGCTCGATGTCCGCGCTCGCGATGCTGATCGTGATGCCGTGCGCGGCGATGCCCGGGTTCGGGCTGGCCGGGAACGTCTTGCTGCCCGACCCGGTGCTGCTGCTGATCTGCCGGGAGGCGACGCCGGCCACGATTTGCGCGGGCACGTTGCCCTGGTCGCGCAGCTGGTAGCCGGTCGGTGCCTGCAGAGTGATGGTCGAGCCTGAAGCGAAGGAGGCGACGTAGCGGATCTCCACGTGCGACGACGCGGCGGGGGTGACGTTCGGGGTGGGGATGCTGGTGACCATCTGGTCTTCGCCTGGCACCAGGACGGCCATGCGGGCTGAGATGGAGAGGCTGGCGTTGGAGACGGCCACCAGCGTGACCGAACCATGGCCTGCTGGGTCCTGCCCGAAGTCGGTGGTCGCGGGCTCCGATCCGCTGCTGGTGCGGCGGAAGATGCGCGTGGACAGGAACAGGCCATCCTCAAGGCCGGTGGGGACTGGGCTCCACCCTGCCGGGGCGGGCTGCCCGGCCAGCGAGTGTGTGGACGACTGGATGGCCCAGAGGACGTCTCCTGCCGTGACCTGGGGTGGTCGGGCGGCGGCGATGATGGCGTCGGAGCCGGTGGTGACCTTCGCGGATCGGACGTTGGCCTGCACGACTCACCCCCTCGCGTTCGGCTGACGAGCGTGGACAGGGGTCAGTTCCAGGCGTCCCGGTAGAGCACCTCGACCTGCGAGCCGCCCGAGACGGCGGTGTAGCGGACGTCCTGGGCCCCTCGCGCGAGGGTCCAGTCGGGGATGCTGACCGAGCTCGGGGTGATCGGCACGTCCGTGGTAGGCGAGCCGGGCGGGCCCACCTTGGCGGTGCCCAGGTCGGTGTTGACGACCAGCTCCTGCCCGGACGCCACCGTGGCGTTGATCTCCAGGACGCGGTCGGCTGTCTGGTTGTGCAGACGCGGCGTGGTCACCGGGCCCGGGAAGCGGAGCACCGGGTGCGTGCTCGCGTTGCCCGCGTTGGAGATCTCCACCGTGGTGCTGATCGGCACGGTGACGCCGGTGGCGTTGATGTTGTAGCGGCGCGGGTCGGCCAGGATCCACTGCAGCACGATGTTGCCGTGTCCGAGCCGGATCAGCTTGTCGAGCGGGATGTGGACGCGGTCGATCCGCCCGTAGGCGAGGTACGGGGTGCCGAGGTCGTTGACGACGATCGGCCACTGCTCGGCCGTGTCCAGCAGCGGGGTGGCGTTCTCCAGGGCGAGCACGGCCGCCTCGATATCCGCACGCGCCGCCTTCAGCAGCGCCGTCCAGGTGAGGGTGCGTTCCCGGCCAAGCGGCCTGCCCGGCGCGGACCCGTGCCTGTTGGCGCGGGGTGCGTTGCCGGAGTCGGGTGTGTCCTTGCCGCGCCAGCCCTCCAGCAGCCGCCACCGGTACGGCGTGCCGCGGCCGAGGACGGTGCCGAAGAACTCGATCTGGCCGGGCAAGCCGTCGAGCTGGTCGCCGGGCAGCACCGGCACGTTCGCCGTCACCCCGTCGACGGTGATGCCGACCGGGATGTGCGGGAGGGTGACGTCGACGTTGAACTGGGCGTCCACGTCCGGCGTGAACACCGAGAAGCCCACCGCGGTTGGCGCGGCCAGCTGGACGTCGGATCCGGCCGACACGCTGGGCGCGGGCACGGTGAAGGGGACGGGGACGGTGTCGGGGGTGACGATCTCGGCGTTCTCCGTCGTCACCAGCGGCGGCGGCATGGTGAAGGCGACCGGGATGACGCCCGGGTGGGCGCCCGCGCCGGTCGACACGCTTGGGGTCGGGGTGGTGATCCCGACGGGGATGACACCGGGGTGCGCACCCGCGCCAGCCGAGCCGCTCGGTGTGGGGACGGTGGTGGGGACTGCGATGACGGTGAGGCCAGCGGACGCGTCGAGGGAGGCGGGCAGGATCTCCAGCGCCACCCAGCGCCAGTTCGCGGCTGCCGCCCCGCCAGCGTCCAGGTTGAACGTGACCGGGCTGCCGGATGCGCCCGAGTTGGCGGCCTTGGCCAGCGCCATAGCCCAGGCCCCGATATCGACGATCTGGATCGTAGCCTCGTCATCGGTGCTGGACGGAGCGCTGTTCCCGCCAGTGTCAATCGCTGCGGCGAAACCACGGCTGGCGGCGGCCGAGCTGGTGTAGCCGGTGATGGTGGCGTTGTTGTCGGTGCTGGTGCCGGTGCCGCTCTGGCCGATCGGCGAACTTGGGTGCTGGCCGGTGACGACGTACATTTTGACGCCGCCAGCCACGAAGATGCCGTCGGTGCTCGCGGTGACCGTGATGTTGGTTTGGGCGGTGGGGTTGGGTGCGGTCCAGATCGTCACGCCCTTGTCGTCGGCGTGTTCGACCCTCTTTGCCCACGTCCGTGCGATGCCGCTGTTGGTGACGGTGAGGGTGCCGTTCAGGTCGGAGCAAAGCACCGCCACCAGCAGGCTGTTGGCGGGCGGGGAGAATTGCGGGCTACTGATCGGGCCGGAACCGTACGAGCCCATCGGCGGATTGACCGGTATGTCGATCGCCATGCCCGCCCCCTCTCATCTCAGGTGGTGGGCATGAAAAAGCCGCCCTAAGGCGGCGCCGGCACGAGTCGGCCAGGTCTACGGTGTGAAGTCCGCGGTGAACAGGCCGTTGGCGTGAGGTGTGATCGCCAACGTGCCGTCGTTCGTCGAGTAGTTGAGGCCGAGGTCCATGCCGATCATCAGCGGGTCGGCGATCGGCGCCGTGACCGTCTCGGCGAACATGTCGACGTGCCTGACGTTCGTCAGCGTTGAGGACGGCCAGGAGACCGCGTCGGAGTCGTAGGTGACCACGGCGGCCAGCTTGGCCAGCGTGGTGCCGGTGACGACCTTGCCCTTCGCCGTGTAGCCGGTGCCCACAATCTCATTCGTCGCGCTGTAGGCGGTGTTGGCGTTGTAGTCGGGCACCCTGGACGCGTTGTACAGCGCCCACTGGTGGGTTTCGTCCTCGAAGTCGAGCGTGGTCAGGGACAGCGCCCAGACGTCGAGGAACGTGGACGCGTACAGGCCAGAAGCCATGTCAGTTACCTCCGGTCTTGCCAGTACGGACGCGGGCGCGCATCGCCGCAGGGGACGGTACATCCACGCTCGCGCCGCCGTCCTCCACGACCACGTCCGCTACCGGGGTCGGCAGCGCGCCGAGGGCCTCCCGCAGGGGCGCGGCCACCTCCTCGAGCTCGACCAGCTCGGCCTGCCAGCCGTCGAGCCGCTCGGCCAGCTCGGCGCGCAGCTCGGCGTCCTCCTGGCCGTGCTCGTTGAGGATCTGCCCGGCCAGCCGCTGCTGCAGCTGAGGGATGTTCGCCTTCAGCTTGGCGATGCGGGCCTCGCGGCGCAGCCACTGCCGGGTGCCGTTCAGCCGTACCGCCGCGTCGTTCTTCGCCTCGACCGCCGCCCGGTAGGCGACGGCATCCCCGCTGACGGCCGCCTCCTTGGCGGCGGCCTTGGCGTCCTGGTGGGCCTGCCAGATCGGCTCGCACGCTTCCACCAGTTCCAGCCGCGCCCGCAGCTCGGCCGCGCTCTCCTGCACGGCAGGCTGTCCGAGCCCGTTCACCGCTTCACCGCCATGATTTCTCCCGTTCTCGCGTGAATGAGCAGGTGGGGCAGGAAGATCTCCACGTCCTGGGCTTCGCCCTCTCGCCCGATCCGGCGGCGCCGGGTCAGGTTGCCGAGCTGGTCGGTGACCTCCTGCACCCACCGGCCGCGCTCGTCGCGGAACTCGCGCACCAGGTCTCTGGTGGCGCGGGTGCGGCCCCCGCGCATGTGCTGCAGGGACCGCAGGCGGGCCATGTCGGCCGCGCCGTACGCATCGAGTCCGGCCATGCCGAACCGCCTCCTCTGTTGAATGGGGTCAGGCCTGGACGGCCAGCTGGAAGCCGAACTCGCGGCCGAGCTTGGGCACGTCGGCCTCTTCGCGGATGACCGCGCCGGTCATGTCGACCTGGACGACCGTCCCGCCCGCAGCCCCCGCACCTGGCTTGGGCGGGGTGTAGCCGTGCTGGGAGACGTCTCCCGCGTCCCGTAGGCCGCCGCGCAGCGGGTTCAGCCCGGCCGCGCTCGGGTCGAGGGGGATGCTGCCCTTGGTGAGGGTGGCTCCGACGACCTTCTGTACGGAGGCCATCGCTTGGCCGGTCATCGACTCGATGCCGACGATCCATCCTGCGATGGTCTGGACGCCGATGTCGGCCATCACCTGCGACGGCGACTTGATCTTGAGTTCCTTCTTGATCGCCCGCACGAGCGCCTTGACGATCTTCTCCATCTCGGCATCGAGCTTCTTCAGGCTCTCCTGCAGGCCCTTCAGGTAGCCTTCACCGGCC
The DNA here is from genome assembly GCF_042754765.1 of Nonomuraea sp. NPDC059194. NCBI lineage: Bacteria > Bacillati > Actinomycetota > Actinomycetes > Streptosporangiales > Streptosporangiaceae > Nonomuraea > Nonomuraea sp. NPDC059194. The sequence goes on from NZ_JBHZBH010000007.1 coordinate 23,579, forward strand.
TGCTTGCCAGTGTCGAACATGGCGTCCGCTGAGGCCTTGCCCAGCTTCTTGCTGGCTTTGTCGACGGCGGCCTGAGCCTTGTTCAGCGCCTTGATTTCGCTGCCGTCGCTGCCGACCAGCATTTCAGCGAAGGTTGCGCCCTTCTCGACCCCGGCGTCGATGATCTGCTGAATCGTCTTCTTGTTGAGCCCCCGCCGGGCCAGCTCGGTGATGTTGTTGGCGAAGTTGTTGATGGCCGACGCTTTCGACTTCAGCTCGGCCGCCATGTCGCCGGCGCCCGTGAAGTCCTCCGCGTTGAGGCCGGTGATGGCGGCCCACTCGGCCGCGTCGCCTGCGACCTGCTTGGCCATCTCCTTCGCCGCCGCCAGCTTGGCCACGAGCTCGTCGCGCTGCTTCGCCAGCGCGGCAAGCGAGTCGTTGCCGACCTGGACGAACTTGACCAGGCCGTCGGCGATGTCTGGCTGGGAGGAGAACGCGTCCTTGATCTTGCCGACCAGCTGCTTGACGGTGTCGACCGCCTGGCCTTCCTCACTGGTAAGGCCGACGATGAGGCCCTTGACGGTCCAGCGACCAACCTCGGCCATGACGGTGCTCGGGCTCTTGATGCCGAGGAAGTCCTTAGCCCCCTTGAGAGCTGCCGAGGCGAGATTCTTCGCCGCCGCGATCGCATCGCCGATCATCGAGCGGATACCGGCGGTCAGACCCGAGCCCAGGTCTTGGCCGGCCTTGTGGGCGTCGCCCTTCAGGCTGTTCAGCCCGCTCGTGACCTTCTTGACCTCCGACACCGCCTGCTTGGTGTCGGCATCGACCTTGACCTTCTTGTCCTTGACCTCGTCGGTCTTTTTCTTCGTGTCGGCGAGTCCAGCAAGCGCCTTCGCGGTGTCCGCGTCGACCTTGACCGTCTTGCCGGACGGGAGCGTGACCACCGCCTGGCCGAGCTTGTCGAAGGCGATCTTGCCGTCGTCTGTCCGCTTGATCGTGACGCCGAGCGAGTTGCCGAGCCCGGCCACCGCGTCCCGGGCGGCATCGTTCTTACCCGCCAGATCCGCCAGCGTGGGCAGCTGGCGGGCGAACGCGGCCGACGCCTCGATCGTCTTCCCAGTCCGCTCGTGCTCGGCCGTCGCCGCATCCGCGAGAGCGGACGTGACGTCCCGCACCGTCTTGAGCCGGTCCAGGTTGGTCAGCTTGCCTTCCTTGGCCGCCTCAGCCGCGTCCTTCAGCGCCTCCTTCAACCTGATCTCGGCACCGAGCGCGGCAGCAGCAGGATCGAACAGCTCCTCAAGAGCGTCGGAGAAGTTCCGCACCCCGCCCGCCGCCTCATCGCCAGCCCCTCCGACACCCTGGATGGCGAGAGCCCCCGCAGCCGCCTCAGCCTGGAAGCGGGCCAGCTGGAGCGGCAGCTTTTCCATGTCCTCGAGCATCTGTTCGGGGGTAGCGCCAAGTATCTGCTCGAGGAGGTAATCGCCAGGGTTTTTAGGGTTGAGCATGCCGAGAGTGGCCTTGAGCTCGTCCGCCCAGCTCAACACCTCTGCCCCGACCGCGAGCAGCTCCGTGGCATCCTCGACCAAGTCGGCCAGCATCTGCGGATCTTCGTTCGCGATCTCGGTGAAGGTGTCGAGCATGTCGGAGATGTTGTCGATGATCTCGGGCATGCGGTCGCCCAGCTCGCGCAGGACGTTGCCGGCGGCGTCGCCGAGCCGCTCCAGGGTGGGGCCGAGGGACCCGACACCGTCGCCTACGGCGTTGATGAACGCGTCGACGTCAGGTACGAGGTCCTTGAAGATCCGCTTCAGGCTGGGCTTGAGCCGGTCGAAGGCGCGTTCGGCGACGTCCGCGGCGCGGATCGCGCTGCCCTCGAAGGGCTTGGCCACGTCGGCCAGCTCGCGCTTGATCTCGTCAGCGGTCTCCGACCAGGCATGCCGCACCTGATCGGAGGTGGCTGCCGCCTTGAAGCCCACGGCGGCCAGGCCGCCGCCGATGGCGGCCACGATCCCGCCCGCCGCCACTCCGGCCACCACGGGCAGCGCCTGGATCGCCGCGGCGGCGAGGGCCACGTTGGCGGGCCCGGCCCGGCCGATCACGCCCAGCCCGGATTCCATCGCGCGCCCGATCAGGCCGCCGCTCCGCTCCGCCCCTTCAGCGAGGCCGTCGAACAGGGTCTTGCCTTCGGCGACGAAGCGGCCTCGCGCGTCGCGCAGGCGCCCGTCGGCTCCGCGCACGAAGCGTTCCCCGGCCCGCTCCCCGCTGTCCTCGGCCGCCTGCTCCAGCACCCCCAGGGCGGCGAGCGCTTGCGCGATGTCGGCGTCGATCTCAACGTCGAACTCGCCATACCGCAGCGTGTTGAGGGCGTCGCGCGCCTCGTCGACAAACGCGTCACCAGCCCGCCGCCCGGCCCGGCCCGCGATGCCGTCAACCGCGTCGAGCTCGGCCTTGAACCCGGCGATGAGCCGGTCGATGTCGGTGAGCGCTTGCGCGGGGTCGAACGCGTCCCCCAGCTCGCGGGCGATATCGCTGCTTGCGCGGGAGACGGTCGACTCCATCGACTGCATGGAGCTACTGGTGGACGCCTGCAGGGACCGGAGGTCCGAGGTGATGGCGCGCGTGCCGCGCTGGAAGTCGCTCTTGTCGAGCTGGGCGTAGGCGACGAGCTCGCCGACCGTGAGAGTCACGAGAAGAGCACCCCCTCGTGCTGGTCAGTAGTCGTAGTCGTCGAAGGACGCCTCATCGCGGCGGAGCGCCGGCGCTTGTCCCTCTTCGCGGGCACGGAACACCCGAGACAGGCGGGTCCGCGGTTCGGACAGGAGGCCGATCACGCGCACTCTCAGCCAGTGGCCGGTGCGCTCTTTCAGGAGACCGGGTCTGCCGAGGTCGACGCCGTACGTTTGGTGGAGGTCGACTTCGACGAGGTTCCAGCGGTCGAAGATGTCCGCCCACGTGATCCCTGAGCCTTCCTCAGGGTCGGGGTTGTACCACTCTCTGAGCCCGGTGGCGGGGTCGATGGGGCCTCCGCCTGGGTCTCCGTCGGCTCGCCCGTCTCCGACTTCGATCTCTGTTTTGGGAGACCGCCCTCCCAGACCTTGAGCGCCGCCTGTTCGCCGTGGACGTGCCAGGCGAGCGCGGCCAGGCCGCAGCGGCGGATCTGCTCCCACCCGGCCTTGTCGGTCTTCAGCTGGTCGTACACGGGGCCGAGGCAGCGCCGGTAGAGGCCTGTCTCGGTCTCGTCATCGAGGACATCGTCATCGCTGCTGGCCGCGAATCGCGCGGTCAGCCACGTCCACGTGTCGGCATCGACGGGCGGCACCTTGTATTCCTTGACCTGCCCCGCCGGGAGCGGCACGGGCAGGTCCAGCGTTTCGCCGAGGCTGGCGTCGAGTTCGGGGAATCGGGGCATGGCTCGGTACGCCCTTCTAGGCTGCAGGGTTGGTGATGGCGGTGCGCTTGCCCTTGCCGCCAAGGGTGAAGTTGAACGGCTCCAGCGCGGTCGTGGCACCACCGCCGCCGCCGTACTGGACGTTGACGCGGCCCTGCCACGCGTCCGGAGCGCCATCCCGGCGGTAGTAGCGGATTTCGATGTCGGAGCCGACGCCCACCAGGTTCCCGGCATCGAGAATGGCCTGCTGGCCAGGATCCGGGATGAAGGTCGCCTCGTTGTCGGCGTCGCGCTTGCGCTTGCCCTCACACTCGAGCTTCCACTTGCGCTGCGTGACCTCGTCGCTGCCCCAGCCCTCGGAGTCGAAATCCGAGTCGTCCTCCATCGTCGAGTCGATGGTCTCCTTGAAGGAGCTGCGGCCCTTGACCGGCGTCCACACCGGGACGGCGCTGGTGCCGGTGTTGACGTCCAACGCCCAAGCGCTGGCCAGGAGTGAACGGGTTGCCATGTGTGATCTCCCTGGTTATCCGGGACGGTTGCTGGTAGGTCGGTGAACGAGCAGGTGGTAGGAGTCGGCCCGCTCCCAGCGCTGGTTGCCGTCGACGCCCATCGGGGCGTTGATGCGGCGGGTGCAGAGCAGGATCCCGGCCGTCGGCTGCTGCCAGCCCTGGAGGGCGTCGAAGGCGCGGTCGGCGATGTCGTCGACGACGCGCGGATCGGTGGTGCCGCGCAGCCTGAGCTGGACGCCTTGGGTGCCGTCGGTGTTGACGGGGTCGTCGGCGAACTGGTCCACCCCGTAGGCGGCGAGCGCGATGGCGCGGTCGGGTGTGGTGGGAAGCCGGCCGAAGGTGATGGCGATGTCGGAGGAGGTGTAGCCGCCGGCGGGCTTCCACACACCTACGCCTTGGGCGTGGAGATGCTCGGCGATCGCGGTGAGGAGGTCGGCGGTCCAGCTCAACGGCATCACCTCCAGGAATGCGAAAGCCCCGGCTGGTGGGCCGGGGCTCGGTGGTCGCAGGATCAGGCCAGCGTCAGCTCGTCTGGGAGCTTGTCGCTCTTCCACAGGTTGCACGCCGCGTGGGCTGGCCTGATGTTCGCCATGCTGTGCTCACCGCCGCGAGCAAGCGGGACCACATGGTCAAAATGCAGATCATCGAGCGTCGGGATGGTCTCTGCGCAGATGTGGCAGACCATGCCGTCACGTTCGAGGATCGCCGCATAGCTGACGACGCCGACCGACTGGTTTTTCTTCCGAAGCTTCCGCAGCTTCGAGTGCTGCCGCCGGAGAAGCGCCCACCGTTCAGGGTTCGCAGCGGTCCAGGCGAGCCAGACGTCTCGGACGTGCTCTTGGTTCGCGTCACGCCAGGTTTTGGTCGCGGCTCGGGCGCGCTCCGGATACTGCTTCCGCCAGCGGTCGTAAGCGACCTTCTTCATGGCGATGTACTCGGGGCTAGTCTTCTTCGCCGCGTGCTTCTCGCGAGCCTTCTCGGGGTCATACGACGACTTCGCCAGGACGCGGCAGCACGCCTTGCACCAGGAGTGCCGCCCGTCCTTCGCTTTCGTGACGGGCGAGAACTCGGTCTTGAGCTTCACGACATCGCATTTCGAGCACCGTTTGTCAGGCGCAGCCAGTTCCGCTTCCCAGCACGGTGTGCAGAGTCCGCGTCGCGAGGTGGCTGTGAGGGGGCATTCAGGCGTACGGCAGGTACGCTTCGTCATGTCGGCCTGCTTTCATCAGGTCGTCCACGCCCCGGGAGTGTTAGCGCACTCGCCGGGGTTCTTTGCATTAACTTTACCGTAGTGACCTGCGGATTTCCGCCGCAATGATCTCCTGCATCGTCTGCTGCTCGGCGTCGAACGGATCTTCCAAGTACTTGCTGGTTCGGCCGTTATCGTGCTTCAGAGTGAGGTCTTCATGCTGGCGCACAGCATAAATAGGGGGTGTCGTACGAGACGGCACCCCTCAGCCCCCCTTCGTCCACGGAAGGGGTGCCTGATCGTTCTAGGTCTCCCTCTTCGTGAGGCACAACTTCGCGTGACTTCTGCAGCAGGTGCTCCATGGCGACCTTCAGGCCCTTCACCGCGCCCTCCTGCATGCGCGCGTCGAGCTGGCCGGTGTCGAGCTTGAGCGTGGAGCGTTGCGCCACCGCTACCACCCCCTTCACTGCAAGGCGACTTCGAGGTGGTCGGGTGTCGGCAGGCCGCCGCCGTCCCGCCGTGATGCGGTTATGACGTACGTGAGGCGGCCGTTGACGATCATCCGGCTCCCGGCCGGGCAGGTCGCGGCGAGCCGCATGTAGACGGTCGTCTCCGAGACGACCTCCACGCCCTCAGCGTCGCGCACCAGGCGGCGTTTCTCGTCGATGAAGGCGCGCTCGGTGACCTGGTCGCCGAACTCAGGCCCGAACGGTCCCTCGCCCTCGAACGGCTCCACGATGACGGTGTGGCGTAGGAGCCAGGCCGGGAGGTTACCCATCGGCAGCCTCGCAGGTCGGGTACGTGTACGGCTCGTGCCCGGTGAGTCCGGCCTGCTGCAGGACGTTCCAGGCTTGTGGTGCGAGGCGGGTGGCGGCCGAGCCTCCACCACCCGCCCCGGTCTCAGAGCCGCGCCCGCCGCGCGCCAGCCGTACCGACCCGATCTGCACGTCCCGGTACTCGGCGCTGGCACCCGTGCCGGTCTCCCCGGCCTCCAGCCACGCGGCCACCTGCTCGCACGTCGCCTCCTTCAGGGCGGTGACGTGCTTGGCCTTGGTCGGCAACCCGTTGTCGTCGACGGGGTAGACGGCGGACTGGAGCGCCTGGTCGACGAGGCGGGACGCTCGCGTGAGCAGCAGCGCGGCGTCGGCCGGCGCGGGGCTTACGTAGGTCGGCACCAGGTCGTCGACGGTGGCGTAGGGCATGGCCGTACTCCCCTCGGTGGTGGTGTTTCCTGGCCGTCCCGCCGCTGCGGGCTGGCTAGTTCCCCGCCCTACACCGCGACGCCAACGCGGCCCGTAAGGCGCAGCGGGCGTGATATCCCCACTGGTCGCGTACGGGACAGCCAGGAGTAGGACGCAGGCAGGCGGCGCACCCTCATAGCCCCCACGCCTGCCCGCGCGTTCATGGACCCCTTACTTGGGGGTGATCTCCACGACCTCGTACGTGACCGAGGTCGGCAGGGAGACGTCGATGTAGACCGCCCCGTCGTCCTGGGCGTACGCGCCCGGCCACGGGCCGAACCACTTCGTCGCCGAGGCGGCGAGCGGGATGACCCGGTCAGCAGGCGCGACACCGTCGACGGCGGCGGCCGGCCCGAACTTCTCCGTGATGTTCACGCTGGACGCGGAGCCGTTTGTGATCCGGACGGCGCGCTTGGCGCCGTTCGGGATCGCGATCCCATCGGCGATGAAGGTTGTGGGTGTGACCGCGACGCCGGCGGTTGACGGGACGGTGGGGCTGGTGATGACGACGCGCGCCATAGCTACTCCTTTGCGAGCTGGTCGGCCAGCTCGATCAGCTCGGCCTTGGTCAGGTCGTCGGCCTGGTCGCGGTCCATGCCGTGGGAGGCGGCCCACTCGATCCAGGCGGCCTTCGACGCGGACTGGGCGGGGCGCTCGACGGGCACCCCGTCGACCACCTCAGGCTCTGGCTCGGGTGCCGGGGCCGGCGGGGGCGGCGGGGGCGGCTCTGAAGGCTTCTCCACGCTGATCCCGAACTCGTCAGGCACCTCGCGCAGCGCCTCAACGAGCTCGGGAGACTCGACCTCGGCCACACCGTCCACGAAGAGGACGATGCCGGCCGTGGTGCGGATGAACGCCTCCCCCTCGGGGAAGCGTTCGCAGCGAGCGGCGACCATCAGGCGCCTGCAGGGGCGCCGACGCGCAGCAGCTTGCCGTGCGCGCGCTCGTTGCCGTAGCGCAAGCCGATCTCGCCGTAGATCTGGCGCTTCTCCGCCGCGCCCGCCTTGGCCAACTCCTCGACGAACAGGAAGCCCTTGCCGGGGATCGGCAGGAACACCGGGGTGCACTCCTCCAGGGAGACGACCTGCAGAGTAGAGGTCGGCATGTGGCGGTTGAGCATGATGTTGAGCCGTCCGAAGTCCGTCTCGATGGTCATCACGCTGACACCGCCGACGTTGCGGGTCTGCTCCTGGAAGTTCCGGTCGGTGATGTAGATCTTCGTGAGGGCTCGCTTGATGCTGGCGCCGCACATGAGGGTGGCGGTCTCGGACTCCTGGATGCCGCCGTTCTCCCACACCTGCTGCAGCAGGTTGGAGACCAAGGCGTCGGTGAGCGGGGTCGCCTCGTACACGGTGGCGCCGCCGGTGCCGGCGAACGTGATGACGCTGCTGCCGGGGCGGGTGGCGAGGGTGAAGGTGTTCGCGTCGGCCGCGGTGGCCACGTAGTAGAGGGTGTCGGTCTTGACGACGCCGACGGCGCCGGTGGTCAGCGTGGTCAGGGTGACCTGGTCGCCGACGGCCAGGCCGTGCGCGGTGAGCGTGAAGTTGCCGTTCGTGGCGATGGTCGCGGTGCCGACGAGCGTGCCGTGCGTGGACACGTTGGTCGCGGTGGCCTCCAGAATGCCGCGGGTCTTGCGCGGGGTGGCGTTCGTGGAGGGGTTGGCGAACGTGCCCGTGATGAAGCTCTTCTCGACGTCGCGGGCGATCTGCTTGAGGTGCTGCTCGATCTGCCAGTCGAGTTCGTTGAGCACGGGGTTGCTGCCGGAAACGCCGACGGCGCCCGCGTGAGCTGAGCCGGTCGAGGCGAACTGACCAGTCGCGGCGAGCTTGGTGTAGGAGAGCTCAAGGGCTTCCTGGTGGATCTCCACCACGTTGTACACGTTGAACCGCACCCGCTCCTCGGCGGTGGGTGCGGGCGCGCCTTCGACGCGCTGCCTGTCGTCGGCGGCGTCGCGCAGGTCGTAGCCCTGCCAAGGGAACAGGGTGGCGCTGGCCGCTTCGCCGCCGGTCAGGCCGCCGATCGCGGACAGGAACGGGGTGTCGGTCGGGGTGGCTGCGAAGAGTTCGCCGACGTAGTTCGGCAGGCCGAAAGTGTTGCCCTGCCCGGTGATACCCGCCATGGGGTGTCATCCTCTCTGGTCGAGATCGGGCAGGCTTTCGGCCTGGCCCTGGTCGTCTACTGGGTTGTGAACATGAGCTGCGTCTTGAGCTGACGCGCCGCTTTCCAATCGCCCTTGGCTTCGGCGTCGGCGATCTGCTCGTGGAGGTTCTTGGGCGGGGCCCCGTTGCCGTTGCCGCCGCCGAAGTCGCCGCCGGACTGGCCAGGACCGCGAGAAGCGGCGATCTTGGCGAGCTTGGTGACGGCCTTCTTGATCTCGGCCTCGTCGACGTCGCCCTGCTCGTCGACGAACCTCGTGGTGTCGATGAGGTCGAGCGCTTCGCCGAGGTCGAGGCCCTTCGCTGCGACCGCGGCCTTGAACTCGGCGGCGGCCAGGCGCTTGCCGTAGTCGACGGCGGCGGTGGTCTTGCCGCGCTGCTCGGCTTCGGCGACGGCCTTCTCCTGGGCTGTCATCGACTCGGTGCGGAGCTTCTCCAGCTCCTCGGCGGCCTTGGCGTTGGTGCGGGCCTGCTTCTCTGCCGCCTTGCGCTGCTCGCGCTCGGAGGACAGGGCCGACTTCAGCCCGGCCAGGTCATCGGTGCTGGTGGACGTCTCGTCCGCCGTGGTGTCCTGGGTGGTGTCGTCGGTGGTGGTGTCGTCAGCCATGCGGCTGCTCTCCTTCAGGTGGGACGCCGGGCGTCACGCCGGGCATGCCGAAAACCCGCCGAGGCGTCTCGCCGGGGCGGGGACCACCGCAGGGTGCGGTGGGAGATCAGGTGGTTCGGGGCGTCAGGCGCGGAGCTCGTAGTCCGGCATGTAGAGGGCCGGGTCGAGCAGCTCGGAGGCGGGCACGTCGCGCGCCGCGCACTCGGTCATCAGCACCCACACGTAGGAGGCTGCGGTGGTGCCGGCCGACCCTGCCTTCTCGGCGGGGAGGAATCCGGCCGCCTGCTTGTCGTCGGTCCACACGTGGCCCACCAGGCGCCCGTCGCGGTCGCGGAGTTCGGCCTTCCTTATCTCGCCCTGGGCGATAGGTGAGTAGCCGGGCGGCGATGACATCTCTTCCGGGAGGAGCGAGCCGGGCCCCCATCGGGGATGCGTGAACGGCTGATCCGCCATCATGCTCCCTTCTCGCTGCCTGGCCCATCGTCGGGCCCGTACGGGTCGGGCTTCCAACCGGGCGGTGGAGTCCATCCATCTGAGACGATCTCGACTTCGAGCACCCAGTTATCGAGCTGCTTATAGACAGCATGCACGACATAGTGGGCGCCGCGCTGGAGAAGCACCTCGAGTTCGTCCTCGCCGTACTTGGAGATGGGCATCACGTCGAGCATCGGATACCCGGCGGGGACGCGGATCATCAGCTGGATCTGGTTGCCGTCCCTCTCGCCCTTGCCGACGCTGGTGGACCAGAAGCCCGCCTCCTTGAACGTCTTGCCGACCAGGGCATACATCTGTTCTGGCTGGAAGATGTCGACGCCGAGCCCGTTGCGGCTGTAGCCGCTGTCGGTTCCCCGGTGGACGAGGACAGGCTCTGGCGCCCTGGAGGAGTTGAAGGCGGCGTCGATGTTGGAGACGAGCCGGTCGAACCGCATGCGTTCGGCGGCGGTGAGCTTTTCGCCGCGGAGCCCGTTGTTGATCAGCGTGTAGTCGAAGCCGGTGTAGTCGACGATGGCTTCCCGCTGTTCGGCGGGCAGGTTTCGGATGGAGGGGAGCTGGGTGTGGGCCCAGTCGAGTCCGGCCTGGTTGGTGCGGTGCCGTACACCGTGGCGCATGCCAGGCGCGGCCTTGCGGGCGGCTTCCTGGCGTGCCTTCTCGGCGGCGGCGCGGCGGGCGGCTTCGGCGGCCTCGCGTTTGGCCTGCTCGATGGCCGCCTTCCGCGCGGCCTCCTCGGCGGCCTTCTTCGCGGCCTCCTCGGCTTTCGCCTTGGCCTCGGCTTCGGCCTTCGCTTTCGCCTCGGCCAGGGCCTTAGCCTCTGCCTCCTGCTTCGCCTTCTGCTCGGCGGCCTGACGCTCGGCTTCCTGCTTGGCCTTGACTTCAGCGGCCGCTCGCGCTGCCGCCTTCTCGGCCTGGACGCGCCCCTGGTCGGCGTCGGGCGAGGATGGCGTGGCCGGTAGCTGGCCCTGGACGGGGGGCTGCAGCGGGGTGATGGGTCCGCCGGGCGCCTCGCCGCGGGGGATGTTGCCGGCGCCGATCTGCTCGCGGTACGGGAGCCGCTTCAGGTCGGGGTGGGCCTTGAGGTGGTCGCGGAGCGCGGCCTGAGCGGCGCGGACCTTGACGCGGGCGGCCTTCTTCGCGGGCTCGTCGAGCGCGCCGACCTCCAGCTGCTTGGCGGCCCGGATCTTGCGTTCGAGGTAGCGCTGCCGCTGGCGGGCCTTGTCCCCTTCGGGGTCGGCGGTGCCGGTCTTCAGCTTCGTGACGCCGGGCAGGTAGGCGCTGGCCGAATGCCTACAATTCGGGTGAAATAGCCCCTTCGCCATAGCGCCGGGCAGAGTGTCGATGACGTCGACGGTGACCATCTCGCCGTCGCGGGTGGCGTGCTCGACCTGGATCTTCCCGGTCGGCCCGGCGTCGCGCCTGAGCACCTGCGACTCGTATCGCCTGCAGATCTTGCACTCCTGCACGTTGTCGCTGATGTAGACGAGGTCGATGCCGATCGACTCCAGGCGGTCGGTCTGGCCCTGGACCGCGGCCCTCTGCGCGTTGGTGCGGGCCATCATCTCCACGTAGGAGCTGAGCTTCCAGCGGCGGCCGGCGCGGTCGGTGAAGTCGACGATGCCCCGCTCGATCAGCTGGGACCACGCGGCCTGTGAGGCTTCCCGCCTGGTGTAGCTGCCGGTGATGATGCGGGCGGCGGCCCCGGCCTGGACGGCGCGGTAGGCGTCGACGGGGGCGCGCAGGATGTTGGCGTCGACGCGGCCGACGTCGCGGTGCAGCGCCTGGGCGATGTTCTCGACCACGCGCGCGTTCGGCACGACCGCGGTGGCGGCGCGCGCCTGCTGGCCGATGCCCGACTTGGGGAACCACGATGCGGGCAGGTCGGCGACCGCTGCATCCCCGCCGGATCGGTAGGCGTCGGCGATCGCCTGCCTGATGATGCGCGCGCGGGTGGCCTGGAGGCTGGCCACGATCAGACGAGCCGACGCCTGCAGTTTCCTGATCGCGTCGAGCTTGGTCTCCTGGAACGGGCTCGGGAGGGGCAGGTCGGCGCGCAACCGCTGGGCGACCGTCTTGACGAGCGCGGCCTCTACCTCGCGGTAGAGATCGGCGACGGAGGCGGCGATCTGGTCGAGGAGGTCCTGGTCGACGGCCACAAGGACCTCCTCGAACTATCAACTCTCGGTTGATGGTTGCCAGTCCGCGCGGTATTCAGGGTGGTCGGCGTACGGCAGGGCGAGCAGCTTGAGGTGGTCACAGGGCCACGGAACGATGTCCTCCCCATCCCCGTAACACACCCACGACTCTCCGGCGCACTTCAGCGTGAAGCCGAATAGCTGCCGATCCGTCTCACTGAGAGGTTCCGGCAGGTGGAGCTCCACTAGCCGCCGCTTGGCTTCGACCTCACGAAGGACACGGGCGGGCTGGAAGCGCTCCAGGTATTCCTCTGCGGTATCCAGCGCAGGGGTCCTGAACGTCTCGTAGTCCGGCCACCCTGGGTTCCCGTCAGCGGCACCGAGCGCGCTTATGGCGGCCTGTGCCAGGGTCTCGTCCTCGTCGAGGCGGGCCCGTAGGAACGCGATCAGGTCATCCATGCGCCCATCATTCCTCGCGGCGGGGCGGCCCGTCCTTCGCCGCCGGGTCCTCGGGATTGCCCTCGTCGCCGGTCATCTCGCCGGGCAGCGCGAACGGATCCTCCATCGGATCCGGTCGGGCGTCGGCGATCGCCTGCACTTCGGCCTGGATCTGCTCTTCGTCCCAGTCCTGGTGGAGGAGTCTGACGAGGGTCTCGTCGGACGCGGCCTCGGCCCTGCGCATGAGCTCGGCGGTCTGTGCGAGCTGCATCATGTCGGGGCTGACGCTGTCGCCGAAGACGACGGTGGGTTTCTCGGGGGTGACCCCGGTCGGGAAGATGGACGCTTCGAGGGTGAGCAGCATCTCGATCGCCGAGGCGAGCTCGGGCGCGGTGTAGAGCGCCTTGCGCCCGCGGGTGACGAGCGAGCGCCGCTCCTTGGCTGCGACCTCGGTGGCGGTGACGGCCACCTCGCCGGACAGGCCGAAGCTCTGGGCGCTGTAGCCGGTGGCGCGGAGGATCGCGGCGAGCTGCTCGGCCTGGGTCTCCTTGTGCTCCATGACCCTGATCGCGAACTGCTGGGCGCTGATTTCCATGCGGTCGTCGCCGCCGAGCACGGAGAGAGCCTCGTAGATCTCCCGGTCGGGATCGAAGTAGGCGCCCTGCCCCTTGCCCATCGACTGGAGGTAGGAGTCGGGAACGATCAGCCTGGCTTTGGCGAGCCGGATGTCGCGCATCCAGCTGGTCCAGGTTTCGTCGAGCGAGTCCATCAACCCGAGGACGGGCCCGTCGAAGTCGGAGCGGCCGAGGTTCGCCCCGGCCGGGTAGTTCCGCCACGTGCGGTTCGGCCGCATGTTGGGGATGTAGACGGCGGTGCAGCGGGTGAGCCCGGTCTCGATGGACGGCTGGAGGCCGGCGGTCTCGGGGTGCGCGGTGAGCGGCAGCTGCTTGCCGAGGTCGCCGACCGCGCCCCGATACAGGCCGTTGTGGATGAAGCCAGGCTCGTGCCGTTCGAGGTGCCAGACGCAGGTCTTGTCGTCGGGCTGCTCGATCACGCGCCAGAACGTCACCGCGTAGAGGCGCCCCCAGCGCCACTCGGGCACGGCCGCATCGGCATGCACGGCGGCGAGCCAGGGCTTCTCGGCGACGTCGGTGTCCCAGACGCAGCGAAGGTAGTAGCCGCCCAGGGCGGCGCCGACCTCGGATCCTTCAAGGAGGGTGGCCTGCAGGGAGGGCAGGAGTTCGTCGATGCGCTCCTGCGTCTGCGGGTTCTCGACCGTGATGCTCGGAGGCTCGCTGAAGAGGAGGTCGCTCGACATCGTGGCGATGTCGCTCGCGATGGGGACGTGGAGCTTGGTGGGCTTCTCGCCGGCTGGGGTCGGCGCGCCCCAGAAGGTGCGGGCGAACGCGCCCACGATGCCGCCGCGGTACTGGCTCGGTCGGTTGGCCGGGATCGTCGTGGAGGTGCCGCGGGCGTCGCCGTACAGCGCGGCGAGACGCTCGGCGTCGCCCTGGTACCAGGTGTCGAGCACGGTGTAGTGCTGGTAGATGGGGGCGAGGTGTCGGGGCGGCCAGATGCCGCCGCTCGGCAGCGGCATGACACGTCCTCTCAGTCGTCGGTGACCTTGTCGATTTGCTCGAGCGCGTACACCAGGAGGGCCCGGCAGATCGCGCGGTCACGCGGCTGCAGACCGGACGGGTTCGCGCGGTCGATGATGCAGATCGTGGGGGCGGCGCCCTCGGTGACGAACAGCAGTGCGGGGCCCTCAGGCACGGTGATCGTGCGGAGCGCTTCCGGCATGGAGTCCACGTAGATCATCAGGTCAGTCCCCCAACCTGCCCAGCTTGAGCCTGAGCGAGGCGGTCCCGTTGAGGTCGTGCTGCTGCCAGTCCCATTCGAGGATCTTGTAGGGCTTGCCGTACACCACGATCTCGTCCTGGAGTGGGTGGAGCACGTCGGTGACGGGAGGCTTCGGGTCTCGCGCGAGCTTCGGCCATCCCGCCGTCAGGTCGTCCAGTTCCCGGCTCAGTGCTTCGGCGAAGTCGGGGCTCACGGGAGGCGAGTCGTGGAGCGCGGTGTACAGCCGGGTCCATGCGTCGGCGATCGCGACCTGGTTGGCGACGGCCTCGGAACAGAGAATGTTGTCGGCTGCGAGTTCGAGGCAGTGGGCGGCCTTCTCGGCAGCCAGCTCGGGTGTCACGCGCGCTTCCCGTCAGCCCAGGTGATCACACCGTCAGCGGTGGCGAACATCCAGTCCTCGGCTAGGACATCGCTCACCGTGGGCTGCCACGGCACGAACGACTCGTCTGCCGTGTGCAACATCAGGTACGGGCGGAACGCACGGACGGTCCCCTCTGGGATGCCCGTGGCCTCAGCCGTGTTCGCGTTGATGGCGATCCCGTCCGGGTAGCCAGGCTGGAGGACGACGTACTGTCCGGTGGCGTTCCATCCACTGCGTGTGATCTTCGCGCCCTTCTTGAGGACGGTGAGGGCGGCGCTGAAGTCGAGCATGGGGGACTCCAAGGGGCTCGGTGATCTTGGATGTGAAACTTGGGAGAACAGAACTTCCCAAAAGCTAATGATCAGTAGAGCAGTGCTCACGCGGCTTTCGACGGCGGCGCGAGCTGGCCGTGCCAGATGTTGCGCGTCGTCCTGATCCCGTACCGCAAGGCGTCCACGCCGTGGTCGTTGACCTTGAGCGGCTTGTCCTCGCCCTTCTCGGACTCGTCGGGATCCCAGGCGTAGCCGGGAATCTCCTTGATCAGCTCCTTGCACTCCGCAGAGACGCGGAGACGGCCTGTGGCGAACAGGCTCGCGACGTCGCGGATGCCGTCAACGACCTCGTTGTCGGCCAAGGTCGAGTTGGTGCCGTCGCGGTGCATCTGGACGCGGTAGCTCTTCGCGGACGGGTCCACGATCCAGTACGTCGGCGTGATCCCGAGGCTGGTGATCCAGGCGCGCACACGCTCGGAGTACTCGGCGTCCGTCAGCGAGCCGCGCTGCTTCTTGCTGTCCCATCGCCATTCGTGGCCCACGTACAGGCGCCCGTCGACGCCCAGGCCGATAGCGAGGGCATGGAACGGGTTCGTCGTCCCGTAGTCGAGGGCGACACACAACCACTGCGAGATGCCGGGCAGCTCGGCGACGACGTGCCGGGCCGGATCCCACGACTCGTAGATGACGCCCTCGGCCAGGCACCACTCGCCGAGGATGAGGCGCCGGTACCAGAGTCCGGTGAATTCGCTGGAGACGTCGGCGACGTATTCGGGGGTGAGGTTCGGGTTGTCGGCCAGCTTGAACGAGAACCGGTGGAGGTTGAGCGTGTCGGGGTCGTCGTTGCGGTGGAGCTGGCCCTGGTGGTCGATCCACAGGCGGGCCCGGTCCAGGTAGTCGACGAGGAGCCAGTGCTGCGGACCGTCCGGGTTCGTTGTGCCGAAGAGTTGGGCGCCGGGGATGGAGAGCCGGGTGAGCAGCATGACCCAGAACGACTCGGGGATCGTCGAGACTTCGTCGACGTACGCGCCCACCAAGCTCAGGCCTCGGATCTTGTCCTCGGATCCCTCGTTGTAGGCGCCGACGACGTAGACCAGGCGGCCGAGCAGGTGGAGTTCGCCGCGGCCGGCCACGAACTTGCAGCGCTTCTCACCGAGCATCTCGACCAGGGGGTCGATGATGTTCCGCTTCAGGGTGCGTTCGGTCTTGCCGACCATGAGGAGGGGGCCGGCCGGGGCCGACCTGACGAACTTCAGCCACTTCATCAGCGAGCTGATCGTCTTCGAGGATCGGACTGAGCCGTCCCACACGTTGAGGCGCGCGGTCGCGTGGAGCACGCTGTCACGCTGCTTACCCACCAAGGGGGTGACGTTCACAGGCCCGTCATCTCCGTCAACCAGGCGTCAACCGCCGCGTGCGACTCACCCGAGCTGTCGTGCTTCTCGATGACGAGGTGCTTGTCGATCGCGGTGGCCGCGCTGACGATCAGGTTCCGCTTGTCCGCAGTCGACGGGGCCGGGAGCTCCTTCGAGTTGAAGGTGTTGTCCTTCCCTCCGAAGTTCCACACGAGCGCAGGCTTGTGCAGATCGTCAAGGAACCGGTTCGCCTCCTCCAGGAAGCGCCGGGACGTCGACGCGCGGAGGGCGGCGTTGTCGGCCTTCTTCGCCTCAGTCGCGTTCTTCGTCTTCGTACGTTCGAAGCCGAGCCCGTTGTCGCGGGCTATCTTCGCGACGGTGGAGGGGGCGACTCCGTGTTCGGTGGCGATGCTGCGGCATGACTTCTCGCCGGATTCAATGTCGCGGAGGATGGCCGCGCGGGCCTTGTCGTTGAGGGGCTTTCCCTGAGGCACACGTGCTCACCCCCGGACATGAAGAAGCCCCGCGCTGTGGCGGGGCTGGATTAGGGCATGCTGCGCCTCATGCCTGTGGATAATACCTTCCCCCGCAGGTAGAAGCAATGCGACGCACTGTGAAGCATTACGCGGCGCGTTCTTCGGCCGCTTGGATGTGCCGGGCGAGGCGTTCCCAGTCCTGGATCGGCCACACTGGCCGGCCTCCCCACCACGTGCCCACCTCCCTGGTCGGCGGCTCACACACCACGCTGCTTTCGCAGACGATGGCGACCTGGCCGCCGGGCAATTCGCGGACTCTCCATGCGTCGGGCTGGTGGCACCAGGGGCATTCGACGTCGAGCGCCTGCCCGGTGTAGACCATGCACAGGCTGTGGGCGACCCTGTCCACCATGGTGCGTGCGATCCTCGCGACGTGCTCGACAAACAGCTCGTCGCCGACGTCGAGAACGCGGCGGGCGACGAAAAGCAGGTACGGGCGGGCGTCCATCTCCCCCGGGCCAGGCGGCGGCAGCTCTTCGTAGCCGAGCAGGTCGGCCACCTGGGCGGCGAGGTCGTCGGCCTGGACGAGTAGGTCGAGCACCGTCTGCAGCACGCTGATATCGAGCGGGGCCGGGGAGGCGCCGAGGGACAGCCTCGACCTCTCGAAGCGTTCGATGCGGTCGCGCTCGTCGCGTTCGGCGATCACCTCGGGGGTGAGCTCGGTTTGCCGCCATGGCCGGCGGGTGCCGGGAATCCTCATTTCGATGAGGTCGGGCCAGTATTCGGCTGCCCATTCGAGGTCTGCCACAACTTCGTCTCTCAATGCGGTCTCCTCAGAATGGCGGGATATCGGGGCTGGCCGAGGCGTACGGGATGACGAGGGTGGTGGGCGGTTGGCGAATGGTCGGGCGGTGTGGGCCTGGCGGGCATTTGTGGGTGGCGACGACTTTCCATTCGCGGGTGGATCGCGCGATTCGGAAACTGTGCCGGTACATCAGGTAGGGCTTTCGGGGGAGGCCAAGGGGTTGCACGTCGTAGGTGAACCGGCCGTCGAGGATGGCGGCCAGCTCCTGGTGGGGGTCGAGCGGGGCGGCGTCGGCGCGGGCGGGGATGCCGTCGGTGTGCGCCACCAAGATCAGGCCGCCGCATCGGGGGCAGCTGTCGAGCACGGCCGGGCTGGAGATCATTCCGACCGCCCGATGACAGATGACAGATTTCTCTGTGTTCCACCCTTGGTGTGCGCACGCATGCGGGCGCGTACACGTACGCGTAAGGAGGGAACGATGGGAAAACTGTCATCCGTCATGACCTTGAACGCGGGTGGCGGATCCTTGCAGGTCAGACAGCGAATTCTCGCGATGACGGATCTGTCATCGGCACGGCGATCCGTCACGCGGTTCACCATCCCGGCCCGCCGATCTTGTCGCCGTCGTCCGGCTGGGTGAAGCCTCGCGATGACGGATCCGTCATCGGCGTGACGGATCCGTCATCGCCCTCACGGTCCTCGGCGAGGAGGGTGATCCGGGTGTAGAAGCGTGCGGTCGAGGAGCGGGCGTCGCCGACCCCGTGCCGGCGGGTGAGCTCCATCGTGAGCTTCTTCGGAGACACCGGGATCTCTCCCTCGTCGAAGCACCAACGCTCGTAGGCTTCGCGGAACTTGGTGACGTTGATCTGCACCTGGTCGGAGGCCGCCTTGTGGCATCGGGTGGCCACGAACCTGGAGACGGTGTCCTGGTCGGCGGCGTACTCGTCCGTGGCGGCCTTGACCGTCTCGGGCTCGTCGAGGCCGCCCTGGTGGTAGGCGGCCGCCCCCGCCACGATCCACGCGAGCAGTGCCGGGCCGTGCTCACCGGCAAGGATTCCTTGCAGGTCATCGACCACCTTCTCGGGCTCGACCTCATGCAGGAACGGGATCAACCTCAGGCGCCGCCAAAAGGCTCGACCACCAGCGCGTACGGACGGCTGGTGGTTTCCCATGAGCCACAAATGGTGTGACGGCTTGAAAGTGAAATGGTCCTGCCTCATAAACCGGGCCGTTAGTGTGTCGCCGCCCGTCAATTGCTTAACTTTCACTTCATCAAAACGATCGTCGTCCGCGACCTCACTGCAGACGACCATTCTCATACCGGCCAACCGGGCAATCTCGGTCTCATGCTGAATGGAGGCTTTCGCCATGAGGAAGCCGCTCGGCGCAGTCGTCGCATAGTCGCCGAGCACCGCGACCAAGGCCTCAAGGAAGACGCCCTTGCCGTTGCCGCCCGTGCCGACGCAGAAGGGCAAGACGTGCTTCGCTACGGACCCTGTCGCGCTGTACCCGATCAGGCGCTGCAGGTAGGCGACGAGCTGGGTGTCGCCGCCGAACGTGTCGGCCAGGAACTCATGCCAGCGCGCAGGGTCGGCGGCCGCGTCGGGCGAGCAGGCGGTGACCTTGGTGTGGAGCTTGGTGGCGTCGGCCGGGCCGAGCGTGCCGGTGCGCAGGTCGACGATCCCCGAGGGCGTGTTGAGCTCCCACGGCTGGTTGTCGAGCTCGTCGAAGCTGATGACGATTCGCACGTCGGTCTGGGCTTGGGCGAGCATGGCGCCAGTGCCGACCGCGCCGAGCGCTTTCCGCTTGTGGGCGACGGCCAGCTTGTCGGCCTCGGGCAGGCCGCGGGCGATCCTCTTCCCGTACTCGCGGACCAGGCCGCCGCCGATCGGCTGCCACTCCCAGCGGGTGCCCGTCCAGGCGAGCCAACGCCCACGCTCGGGGCAGTAGCGGATGACGTCGCCGAACCTGTCGACGAGCTGGAGGGCGTTGCCGTCGTCGGACTGGGCGTACGTCCTCTCTTCCACGATCTGGAGGGGCGGCGGCCCGTCGGGGTGGAGCTCGACGACTGGGGCGAGGTTGCCGACGATGGGCGGCGGGGCGACCGCGGGGGCGGGCATGGTGCGCTCGACGCGGTGGCCGTACCCCTGGGCGGCCAGCTTGGAGGCGGCGGCCGAGAGCGCGGCCGGGCTGGTGGAGCCTTCGGTGAGATGCGTGTGGGCGCCGAACTTTGAGTAGGGCCGTTCGGTCTCGAACTCGGTCGACGTGGTGAACACGTACAGGTTGTCGAGCCCGTCGCGGCCGGTGGTCGCGGAGATACCGGTGCTCTTGCCGGGGCGGCACCAGTAGGTGACCCCGGACGAGTCGGTGTAGATGCGCGTCCAGCCGCGCGGGGTGAGGATCTCGTCCCACGTGGTGCGCTCGGTGAAGTCGTCGCCGGGCGAGACGCCCTCGTCGTCGTCCCATGCGGGCGCGGGCTGCGTGAAGAGCTGGCCGGGCGCGGCGACGTCTTCCCGGATCCGGGAAGACGGCTGATCAGCGGGTACGTGACTGGGCATGCGGTCGAAGGTGGCGGCCAGCTGGTGGAGGGCGTCACGCTCTTCAGCGGTGATGGAGGCGATGGTGTCGGGTCCGCCGGCCAGGAGCTGCCACGGCTTCCCGGTCTCGTGGGTGGTGCCCGCGCTGGGGGCGAGGACGACCCAGCCGCCCTCCCCGCGCGTCTCGATCAGGACCTTGACCTTGTCCTGGGGGTTGGCGGCGAGCTCTTCGGGCGTGGCGGGCCGTCGGGCCAGCTTCGTGTTCCCGGCGACCGTGCTGTCGGCGACCTTGTAGAGCAGGTGGATGCCGCCGGAGGGCGTGACTTCGACGTAGCCGGTGGTGACGCGCTTCCACAGCTCGCCGAGCCTGGATGCTTCGGCGAGCTGCCCGTACTCTCCGAGCACGTTGTCGGCGACGGCGCGGCCCTCGAACTCCAGCATCTCCAGGTTGCCGGAGACAGCGCCGCAGACCACGCCGAGGCCCTGTGCCCTGTCGCCAGAGAACCACTCCACCATCTGGTCTCGGCTGGACCGCTCGTGCTGGTAGGGCTTCCAGAAGATGGCGGGCCGTTTGCTGCCGTCGACGGCGGCGGGGAGAACGCACAGTCCAGCGTCGTGCAGCTGGAGGGCCGTCTGCAGCAAGGTTTCGTTCAATGTGCGCTTCCCTCGATGGTTCCGGTGGTGGGTGGGGGCGCGAAAGCCCCGAGACGACCAGCGCGGCGTCTCGGGGCTGTTCATGGGCGCGTTACGCGGCCGGTGCCGGGGGCGGGGCCTGCATGCCGAGCGCGGCCATGGCGGCGGCGGCCTCGGCCGCGTTCGGCGCCACCTGAGGAGCGGCCGGGGCCGGAACCGGAGCGGGCTGGGGAGCGGCCGCCATGGGGGCGGGCGCGGGCTGGCCAGCCCACTGGGGCGCCTGCGCCGGGACGCCCGGGGCCTGCGGGATCGGCGCGGCCGCGGGAACCGGCACGGGAGCCGGGGCGGGCTGCTGGACGACGGGCGCGGTCTGGAACGGGTTGCCGCCCACGGACTGCAGCCACTGGGTGGCGAAGGCGGCGTCGGCCTCGTTGAACGGGTTGAGGATGTACGGCGCGGACTGGCCGGGCTTGGCGACGCCCTGGCCGAGGCGGGCGAGCACGGGGTCCTTGCCGATGCTGGCCTGCAGGGAGCCGATGAGCGGCTTCTGGAAGAACAGGACGCTCGTCTCGACGCGCGGGCCCTCGGGGCTGGTGAGGACGACGACGTCGGCCTGGATGGCGTCGCTGGTGCCGTACGCGGTGACGATGTCCTTGCGCAGGTCGCGGACGTAGATGAGGAGGAGGTGGCCGACGTGGTCCTTGGCGCGGAAGTCGGAGGCGGCGGAGGGCTGAGCGAACATGTTGATCCTTTCGGAACCTGACGGAACCTGACTTGATGTGACCTGACTTGGTGGTGCAAGAAGAACGGTACAAGATGAAGCATTTAGAAGCAATACGGTGCTTCAGCTTGTGCCGGGGCAGCCATTGCTCGCGTCGGTCGAGCCGGGCGCAAACCACGGGCAAAACGTGCAGTACGACGCGGTGGCCGGGAACGCGGCCCAGTTGTGCGGGTTGTTGGGCGGGTCGAGCACGGTCAACGCGGTGAGCACGTGATCCATCCGCTCCAGCGCCGCCTCGGCGACGGCGCGGTCGTACGGCTCGCACCAGACGTGCAGGCCGTCGATCCGCCCGCCGCGCGGCAGGAACGTGATAGCGACGTGCTCGGGGGTTTCGCCGGCGTTCTCCTGGCCGAGCCCGTACAGGTGGGCCTGGATCCTGTACTGGTCGCCGGGCCCGTCCTTGGCGTACTTCTTGACCCGATCGGCGCCGGTCACCTTCCAGTCGTTGTTGACTCGCAGGTCGCGGTCGTACAGGTCCGCGCTGCCGTAGATGTTGCCGCGGATGTGCAGCCGCCGCTCGACCACGTACCGCTCCCGGCCGAGGCGCCGGTTCTCGGCGGCGTACGTCTCCTCCATCCAAGCGTGGACGCTGGTGCCGATGATGCTGGCCCACGGGTCGCCGCCGGTGTTGACCTCGGGGTGGTCGCACAGCTTGTAGGCGAGGCGGCGCACGCACGGGACGCCGATCTCGGACGGGCCGATCACCCGCTGCAGGGAGCGCGGCGCGTGCTCGCCGGCGTGCTTCACAGTCTGGACGACGTTGGTGGCGATGGTGGCGGCCAGCCCGGACAGCGGGGTGGTGGCCCACCCCGCGTCCGGCTGAGAGAAGGCGACCGTCATTCGTCGCCCGCCATGGCGGCGCGAGCGAGGACAAGTTCGAGAGCGAGCATGGTCTGAATGTGGCCGTAGACGGCCTTGACGCCGTCGTGCATGGAGATCGCGCCGTGGTAGGCCTCCACCAGCTCGTCCGCGAGCTCGTCCCACGGGGCCAGCGTGAGCCGCTTGACGAGCTCGCCGTCGGCCTGCTCCAGCTTGGCATTGAGCGCTTCGATCTCGTCGAGCAGCTGGTTAACGACGGTGGCACCGTGCCGCTTGAAACGGGCGTCTGGCGACCAGACCAGGCGGAGGGAGGCGATCTTGGTGGGGGTGAGGCGGTCGGTCATTTCCACTCTCCGAGGAAGTTGAAGGGGCGGCTGGCCTTCTTGGGCTTGTAGTACTTGGCGTAGATGTCGGGGTGGTCCTTCTTGAGCTCCTGGCCGTCGAGCTGGCCGCCAGGCGCGGACTCCTTCCACGAGACGGCGTCCCTACCGGCGACGGTGGCCTTGTCGAGGCCGCGCGCGGCGAGGTGGTCTTTCACCTTCTGGATGGCGGCGTCCTTGACGGCCTTCCACCCGGCCTCGTTCTCGGCGGCCTTCTTGGCGTAGTCGAGCCAGCCGACCATCTCGGCAGGGAGGTCCGTGTCGACCCGCTCGGGGTCGGGGGTGAGCACGTCCATGGCGGTGGAGTCTCCACCGGCCGGGACCGCCTGTTCGGCGGCGAGCGGCGTTCTGTGGACAACCTCGTCGGGGCTGTGGATACCGCCCTGGGAGGTGAGCGTCCGGCAGTCGAGCACCTGCTTGGCGCGGGTGACGGCGACGTAGGTGAGCATCGCCTCGGCCGGGACCAGGTTGCCGTCCTTGTCGTACGGCTCGTTCCAGTCGGAGGCGAGCCGTACCGTCTCGAACTCGCGACCCTTGGCGCGGTGCCCGGTGCTGATCTTGACGTCGGCGTTGTGCTCATCCACCAGCTGGTCGACGACCTTCAGGATCCGCTCGGGCCCGTGCGAGTCGACAAGCTTCACCAGGGTCTTCAGGTCGGCGCCGCCGGCGTCGTGCTCGGCGTACTCCTTCACCTCGGCCCAGCTGCTGAAGGCCATCAGTTCGGGGTGTTCGGTGCCGCGGCCGTTGCGCAGGTCCTGGCAGGCGCGGGCCAGGCGGCGGATGTCGTCGCCGCCACCCACCATCGCGGGCCGCAGGCCGGAGCCGAGCGCGGCCATCGCCTGGCCGATCGCGCCCGCGTTCGTCCGGCAAAGGATCGCGTCGCCTGGGTAGACCACGCCGAGCCCGGAATCCTTGGCTGGGTTGCCGGTCAGCCGGAGGGGCGCGTCGAGCAGCTCAAGCCACACGTTCGCCTCGTCGGCGATCTTCTGGCCGAATCGGAACGACTGGGACAGCTGGAAGCGGGCCCCCTCGAACGACTCCATGGCGTCGACCGCGCCCCGCCACCCGTAGATGGCCTGGGACTGGTCGCCGACAAGGATCGTCTGCGACGACTGGTCTTCGACTACCTGGGCGATGACCGGGTTGGCGTCCTGCGCTTCGTCGAGGAACACGAGCTCGGCGGGCAGGACCGGGCGGCCCAGAGCCCACATCTTCAGGTAGTGGTCGTGGGTGAACTTCAGCTTGCCGTCCAGGCTGATGAGGTCCTCCCACGCCTTGACGACCATGGGCAGCACCGCCTGGCGCAGCTGGGTCATGGCGTACGGGTCGACGTCCAGACCGGGGATGTCGTGGATGTGCCACCAGGCCGGTTCGTCGCTGGAGGAGTGGCAGAACGCGGCCACCGCGTCCATGACGATCCTGGCGACCTTTACCGAGGTGAGGGCGTGGGCGCCGAGGTCGAGCACGGCCGGGATCTTCAGGAAGCGCGCCACCTCCCGCGCGGGCAGGCGCGGCCCGTTGAGCCGGTGGGCGAACTGGTGGCCGACCGCGCGGAACGCCAAGCTGTGCGCGGTTGCGCATTGGACGGAGGCGGGGAACGAGGCGCGGGCGTCGTCGGCGATCGCCCGGTTGTAGGCGAGGTAGAGGCCGCGCCGCATCGAGGCCGCGGCGACCATCTTCAGAGTGCTGGTCTTGCCGGTGCCCGCTCCCGCCTCGATCACGAGGTCATCGCCCTGCCGGGCAGCCTCCAGGATGGCGGCCTGCTCGATGGTGGGCGGGTGCTCGAAGACGGGCGCGGCCTGGGTCGGCGCGGTGAACGCGGGCGCGGTGAAGGCGCCGGGCTGGGTGAACAGCGTGGTCATCAGGCGGCACCCGCCTGGCGGTCCCGCTTGATCATCTCCACGGCGCGCATGAAGCCCTTGGGCTCGTAGCCGTGCAAGAAGCTGAGCATGTCCCTCATCTCCGTCTCGGTGCACGTCTCAAGGAAGGCGAACGCCTCGTCGTCGTTCATGGCTTTCTTCTTTCTCGCTCGGTGGGCGTCTGGAAGGTCTGCGGGATGGCCGGACCGCCGATGGCCGGCCATCCCGCGCACCCGTCAGCGCGTCCGCTTCTGCAGCTCGGCCCAGTACTGGAGGTCCTCGGCGTCGGCCCGGCCGGAGGCGATGAGCGCCTTCGTCAGGCCGACCTCGATGTCGAGCTCCTCCCGCGTCATGCGGTCGAGGCGGGCGATGTCCTCCGCGAGCTCCTGCGTCATCGGCTCTCTCCCCTCACTCCGTGTTGCTCCGTTCTGCTAGCTAAGACGGTACAAGATGAAGCATTGCGAAGCAAGAGGAGATTGCCGGATTTGAATCGCGGTGGTTCACGGCTGGTTGAGCGTGACCTCGTAGCTGCTTGTCGGCTGGCCGAGGAAGCCGCGGACGAACGCGCCGACGCCTGGGCAGGTGGTCCACGTGGTGACGGTGACGGTGTCGCCGTCATGCGTGGTCACGGTCACCATCGCCGCGTTCCTGCCGACCTCCACCTCGGGGAGGTCGGCGGCCGTCGTCTGGTTAGCCATCAGGAGGCCCTGATCGACATGACGATGTGCTGGTAGGTGTCGTCGTCGGCGCGCTTCAACAGACACGGCCTGCCCGGCGTGGACACGCGGACCTGCACCGGCCCGCCGGTGAACGCGTTGAGCGCGTCCACCAGGTAGGCGGCGTTGAACGGGATCGTCACGTCGGCGCCGTCCACCTTGCAGTCGACCGCCTCGGCGGCGCGTCCTTCCTCGCCGCCGGCCTCGACGAGGACGCGGCCCTGCCCGAACGACAGCCGCACCGGCGTGCTCCGCGGCGCCATCAAAGCGACCCGTTTCACGACCTTGACCAGCTCGCCGCCGTCGACTGTCGCCGTGGTTGCGGCCTCCACCTTGGCGAACATCGCGCGGAAGTCGGGGAACTCTGGGTCGAGCAGCCGCACCGTGGTCGACCGGCCCTTGCAGCTGAACGAAGCGAGCCCGTCGCCGAGCCCCACCGCGACGTCTCCCTCGGGGAGGCTTCGAGCGATGTCCTGCAGGATGCGGGCGGGGATCAGCGCCTTCACGTCGGCAGGGCCGTCCAGCACCGGGGACCAGGCGAGGGTGCGCCACGTCAGCCGGTACCTGTCGGTGGCCGCCAGGTCGATGAGGCCGTCGCCGACTTCGAGCCGCACCCCGGTCAGCAGCGGCAGAGAATCGTCGGTGCTGGCGGCGACCGCGGCCTGGGCGACGGCGTAGCCGAGCATCTTCGAGTGGACGGTGCCGACCGCGGCCGGCTGCTTGGGCAGGTTCGGGTAGTCGTCGACGGGCATCAGCGGCAGCGCGAACTCGGCCCGCCCGCATTGGACGACCGCCTCCTTCTCGTCGACCGCCACGTCGACGAGCTCGCCCTTCGGTAGCGCCTTCACCAGCTCGGCCAGGACACGTCCGGGCAACAGTGCACGGCCAGGAGTGAGAGGGCTGTCCAGCTCGACAGTGATCCGCCGGGACGTGTCGTAGTCGAACGCGCAGAAGGTGACGCCGTCGTCGTCCACCTCAGCGAGGATGCCGCCGAGGACGGGCGCGGATGGCCGCTTGGGGAGTGCGTGGGAGACCCAGCCGACGGCGTCGGCCAACTCTCCCGCCATGATCGTGAGCTTCACTGCTTCTTCTTTCTCTGATCGGGGGAGATGAGGCGGACGAGCGGCTGGCAGCGGTGCTCCTCCTTCCACAGCTGGGCGTCGTCCTCGGTGAAAGGGCGGGGCGCGTCCTCCCACTCCTCCTTCATGGAGGAGTCGCAGGTCTCGCACACCGCGTCCCAAGACGGGACGTCGCTGCGCTTCAGACAGTCGTTGCTGCGCTTCAGGCAGTCGTTGCACACCTCGCCGTTGAACGGGTCGAGCCAGCCGGCACCCTCGACAGGCTCGGACACTTTCTCCAGCAGGTTGGGACAGTCGGCGTAGATGTGGCCCTCGAACCCGGCCGGATACCACGGGCGGATCCAGTTCTGGACGGCGGTGCTCATGCGCTCACCGCCGAAGGCTCGGGGTCAAGCCACACGACGCGGGTGGCGCCCGCGTGCCCGTGCACCGCCTCGGCGTCGGCGAGGTTGTCCCAGCAGACGGTGGACGGCCGATCACCCCGCCACCGCAGGGTGACTGTCCCGTCGGGCCACTGCACGCCGTCGGCGACGATCCCGATGCCGGAAACGCCGGACACGTCGGTGTAGCGGCGGAGGACGAAGCGGCGCGTCAAGACGCCTCCTCAAGCAGTTCGTAGATGTGGAGGACGAGCTGGCTGCCCCGCTGCACTGGGCCGAGCCGCATGTCGGGGCCGACGAGGTGCTTGTCGTCGTCGTCGGGCAGCACGCCCGCGTCGACGAGGCCGTCCACTGCAGCTTTGAAGCTCGGATACCAGTTCGCTGGATCCCGGCGCCCCTTGGTTGCCGGGCGGAGGACGCCGAAGATGTGGGCTCTGGCGAGCGGCGGAAGACCCGCCTCCTCGGCGGCGTCCTTCCCCGCCTCCCTGATCGCCTTGGTGATTTTGGAGGCGGGGACTCGGTGGATGCGCTGGTTGGAGTTGAGCAGCTTCAGCCCGGCGGGAAGCTCGATCGTCCACGAGCGCGGCTCGCCGTTCACCGCTCCCTCCACGGGACAGGCTTGGAGAGCGTCTCCGCAGTGAGGGCGCGCACCTTGTCGAGTGCTGCGTGCAGGCCGATCTGGAAGACGCGCTCCTGCTCAAGAACGTCGCTGATCGCCTTCAACGTCAGCTCCATCCGCACGGCGTACTCCAAGCGGGCCCGGGCGCGGTCCTTGAACAGCGCGAGTTCGTCGCGGCGTTCGCTGTTCACGGGCGGCCTTCCTTCCGGTCCCGCTCGCACATCCACGCCGTCACGGCCAGCCAGCCGGACGTCGGCAGGACGAGCAGCGCGGCGGCCGCGCTGACCCACATCGGCAGCTGGACATCAGCGGCCGGGCCGGTCAGGTAGATGGCGGCGAACAGGGCCAGGAAGCTACAGGCGCCTGCGATGCAGGCTTTCGTCCACCAGCCGCGGCGGGCGGCCGCCACCCCGAGGAGGGCGGCCGCGAGCGCGACGAGCAGGGCCAGGACCATGGCCATCAGTCGCCGCCCTTCACACGGAACGGCAGCAGCACGAACCAGGTGAAGACGATGACGAACAGCGCCGTCCAGAAGCCCATCGTGGGCACCGCCGGCGACCACTCGTCGTGGAGCACCTGGAGGATCCTCATCAGGGAGTATGCGGCCAGCACGTCGATGAGGACGACCGCGATAGCTGCCTTGATCCACTTGTTCACGCCTGCCGCCACTTCTCGTCCTCGCGGACCTGCTCGGGCGTCTGCGCCAGCTCCTTGTGGTTCGCCTCGAACGCGGTGAAGGCGTTCTGCTGCTTCGGCGGCAGCTGCTCGCCGTCGATCGGGGTGGGCTGGTACGGGTGGACGCCCTGGGGCGGCGCCGGCCAGGGGGCGCCGACCGGCATCATCGGGTCAGGCAGCACCTGGCCGACGCGCGCCTCCTGCTCGGCCAGCATCAGCATGCGCTCGAAGCCCGCCAGGTCACGCCGGGCCTGGTCGACCTGCTCGCGCAGGTGTGTGATGTGGATGTCGCGGATCACAGGGACTCCTCGGCGGGGGTGATCTCGATGACCTGAAAGTCCGGCTTCCGGTGGTAGTAGTGCGTGGCGCCGGTCTCCAGGTCGCGGGCGACGACGTTCAGCGCCTCGCACCAGTTGGCGCCGCACGGGGTCGGCTTGTGGTCCATGCGGACCGCGGGCGGCAACGGGTCGCCAGGGCGAGGCGCATACGCCTTCGGCACGCGCGCCAGCGAGCCGGGCTCCAGGTCGGCGAACCGCATCGCCTACTCCGCGGCGGTGTCGGCGGGGATGCCGGCCAAGAGGGCGCGGACCTCGGACTCGAGGTAGCGGCGGTGCCCGCCGAGGGTGCGGAAGCTGGTGAGCTTCCCGGCCTTGGCCCAGCGGGTCACGGTCTTGGGGTCGACACGGAACATCGCGGCGACCTCGGACGGGGTGAGCAGCGGCTCGTGGGCGGGGGGCATAGCCTTGGACATTGCGTCCTACCTCTCATGCTGTGGGTTTTGTGGATGCTGGGCCCGTCACCCGCTGCAATCGAGTGACGGGCCGTCTTCATGGGTCAGGCCGACTCGGCGAGCTGCCTGAGCGCCGCCTCGCGGGCGGCCTTGTTGCGGGCCCGCGACGTCGCGGACTTGAGCGCCCGCCGCCGCATCTCCGCAGAGCGGGCGTTGACGGCCGCGGCGGGGATGTCGGCCTCCGAGACGACACCCTCATCGCGCAGCCGCTCCTCCCAGTACTCGATCGAGACCGGGGATGCCTTGGTCGCGGCCTGCGTCCGCTCGCGCCTGTCCGGGGTCCGCGCCCACGAGGCGTGGACCGCGAGCTTGGCGATCGCCGAGCGGCGTTCCGGGTTCCTGGCCGCCATCAGCTCGCCTGCTTCCCAGCCTGGAGGCGCGCCTCGACAGCCTCTTCGTCCAGCGCCCACGTGCCCTGCTTGCAGGTGTCGGGGGTGCCGCACGGGGTGCCGCACGCGTGCGTCTTGGTGCCGGTCAGCGTGCCGGAGCTGAGCATGCGGAGGAGCGTGGAGCGGCCGATACCGAGCCGTTCCCGCGCCTCCTCGACGGTCAAAGTCATCTCGCCTCTGTGCCTCGTGGTGCGTTGTGGAGCATTGCGAAGCTGACGATACACAGAGACGTCTAACGATGCAATACGGAGCATTGAGAAGCATGCGACGGCATCGTAAGGCATCGGGAAGTTAGGGTGACCAAAGCATTACTAGCCCGATTTGAAGCACAGTGATTCAATGTGGAGCATGACTCCGAGCGAGGGACAGCACGACCGCACACCCGGCCGGCCCCTATGGCTCGTCGCGGAACGAACACGTGGCGCTGAAGACCTGTCCAAGGTCGACTGGGTGAAGAAGATCGGGATCGGCCGCGTCAGCTACGACCGGCTCGCAACCCAGCCCAACCCGCCCATCCTGCGAACCGTCAAGAAAATCGCCGCAGCCATCGGCATGGACCTCCAACAAGCTATGAGCCTGGCCGGCCACGGCCAGGAACCCGAGAGCGTCGCCGAGGCGGTCCTCACCCGCATCATCTACACCGTGCCCGGCAGCCCCATCCGCCTAGACATCCGCGGCTTCGACCACGAGGCCACGGAACGCCAGCTCACCGCACTCCGCGAAGCGGCGGAAGCGGCCGACCTGACGTTGGGGGAGACCCTCGTCATCACCGGCCTGGCCGAACCCGAGGACCTCGCGCTGTCGCGAGTCCCTGTCGACAGGTAGGAAGGCCGCCCCGAACGGCCTCCCGACTGCGTCACTTCTTGTCAGGCGGCCCAGTCGTGTCCCTTCACCTGGGGGACGACCGCGTTCAGCCTGGCCATGAGCACCCTTGCGATGGCCACGGTTTCATGCTCGGCCTGGCACGCCTTGCCCACCTCGGCGACGGCCTCGTGCAGTTCGTCCGACGCCTGGGCGACGGCGGCGTTGAGTTCTTCCGCGACCAGGGCGACGGCTGCGTGGAGGTCGGTCGAGGTCTTGGCGGCGATCGCGTGCGCCTCGGCGACGACGCGCGCGGTCGACGCCTTGACGGCGAGGGTGCCGATCAGGGCGCTCGCGGCCAGGAACGACCCAATGAGAAGAGTCAGGTGGAGACGGTCGCTGCCGTACTCGGTCAGCGCCATGGTGATGGTCATCCCCCACAGCGCGGCGGTTGCCACGCTGGCGACGATGACGGTGCGAACGGTGGACGAATGTGCCATTTAGGGTTTTCCTTCCCCCGGCGGCCCCTGGGCGCAGACAAGGGCCGTTTTGCCGTAGTTTCGAGGCGACGGCGAAGCATCACTGTACGTGTGCGACAAGTGTGAGAGAAGAGGCACTGAGCAACGTTTTCAGCGCGAATCGGCGCAGACCAACGTAGAGATGTGCACAAGTTGCTGTCTGTAACGGCAAGACCGTATTCGTGCCCGCAGATGTCACGAAATGCCGTAATGGCTCGAATTTGCTCCGAGAAAGAAGGTAGGGGAACCTATCCCCCACGGATAGGTCCCTTCATCTACCGTCGCCAGAGAAGCCCGAAGCCCCGACCTCTCGCCACCGAGGTCGCGGCCCTAGGCGCCCGCACGGCGGGAACCGTCGCCTCGAAGTCAAGCTCCCGCCGTGCGGTGCTCACGGGGTTGCCCTCGCTTAGCGTGAGGCTCCATTTGCGTATGGTAATGAATCACTCGCGCTAGGTCACGGCTCAGGTGAGAGATCTTCACATTCGGTAGTAAAAACTTCAACCCTGGCCCCAGCGTGTGACGCATGCACGGAACTGTCATCGCCACGAAAACGCCTAGTGACCAGCGAAAACGCGCCGCGCCGCCATCCCACAGTGACGGATGACAGATTCTCTCCCATTCCCCTCTTACGTACGTGTACGCGCCCGCATGCACGCGCACGCGTAAGAGGGGAACGATGAGAAATCTGTCATCCGTCATCGCCACGGCTCGTCAAACGACGTTTTCGCAGATCAGAACGCGAATCCTGGCCGTGACGGATCCGTCATCCGAGTCGATCCGCCGGCGAGAACCTCGCGTGCACCTCGCGCGCCCGCTCGTCGGCCAGGTCGTCCGTGTAGTGCTCGACCATGTCGGAGGTCTTCCAGCCGAGGATCCGCTGAACCGCGTCCTTGCTGGCGCCCGCGCGCAGCAGCTCGTGCGCGGCCGTACCTCGATACCGGTGCGGGATCACCTTGTCGGCGATCCCGGCGAACTCTCCGCGCCGCGCCAGCATGTCCCTGAGGCCCTCGGAGGTCATGTGGCTGGTGTTCCGCCCTTGGATGCCGAGCCACAGCCAAGGGGACGTCTGAGCTTTGCTGTGGGCGCTCCTGGCGCGGATGTAGCGGTCGAGCGCCGCGACGGTCTTCGCACCGAGCGGAACCCAGTGCTCGTCGCCTCCCTTGAGTCTGATCCGCAGCCGCCGGCCCTTCAGATCAACATCGTGCGTCTCCGGGTTGCGCGGCGTGTAGCGGACGTTCATGATGCCGCTCGCTCGAGGCCCGGCGTCGTACAGGATCGTCATCAACGCGGCGTCGCGCCGGTCCTCGAAGGTGTTGCTCTTCGCGGTCGCCAGCAGCTTCCGCTGCTCCTCCTCGCTGATGTACTTCTTCGCCTTCTTAGCGACCTGGGGGCGGTCGCCCTTCAGGACCGGGGAGGCCGTGGTGCGTTCGGGACCGCCCTCCTCGGAGCAGAGCCACCCCCAGAACACCCTGAGGTTGCGGAAGTGGCAGTCGGCGGACACCGGCGAGGTGCGGAGCCGCTCGTGGACGAGGAACGCGCGCACGTGCTCGGCCTGGACGCCCTCGGCGTCGCCCGGCATCTGGTGCTCGGCCAGGTAGGCGATGAACGTTTTCACCGTGTCGGTGTAGGAGCGGACCGTGGTCTTGGCGAGGTTCTTGGATTCGAGGGAGAGCGTCCACGAGTCCAGGCAGGAGTCGAGTGCGGCGCCGCGCGGAATGGGGATGGCGCGGCTGGCCGCGCTGGTTCGTCGCCGGGGTCGGGCGCGGAATTCGATGACGTTGTCTGCCACGTCGTCAGGCCTTCCAGAAAGGAGCTACGGGGCTCGCGGAATTCCGCGCTGCTTCGTGATGCTTCATTCTGCTTCACGTATGCGCTATCAGGCAACTCGGGGCCACCGATCAGACGGGCTAAATGCACCGTACGACTCTGGTAGTCTTATCTCCGTTGCCGATCGCCGCAGGTGAGCGGCGGTGTAGCGAGCGGCCGTAGCTCAATGGATAGAGCATCTGACTACGGATCAGAAGGTTAGGGGTTCGAGTCCTCTCGGCCGCGCTCCAGCTCAAGGGCCCATTCCGATTGATGGAGTGGGCCTTTTTGTTGTCCGTACAGCAGCGAAATACAGCAACGGGGCCGGGTAGCTTCGGGCGAACAGCTGGTCGATCCACATGCGACATCGGCAGCAGAGAGGATCGAGATCGTGGGCATGACCCGCATCCTGAGCTTCAAGGCTTGGACGGGTGAACACTATGTCGGGCTGGCGGAGCTGCTCACTTCGCTGGGCAGCGCGGTGGAAGGCCATCACTGGCGGGTCACTGTCGAAGAATGGATCGCCTCTTCGCGAGGTGAGGCGATCGCTGACCTGGTCGCGGACTCCCTGGTGTCGACAGAGCATCTGATCGACTTGTTCGGCGTCGACGCTCAGCTCATCGATGGGGAACTGGTGGGCTATCCCGAAGGCTCATCGACCGCGGACATCAGGATTCGGGCATCCGACAGCAGCCACTGGGACGTGCAGTCAGACAAGCCTGAGGTATTGGAGACGATCCTCCGGATCCATCCAACCGCCCAAGATCTAACTGAGTGGTGAGTCCAGAAGACAAGACAAAGCCCTCCAGGACGCGTCCCAGAGGGCTCGTGTTGACCTGTGGTCAGCCGTCTTTCGGGTCGAGGTAGGCGTTCAGCCTGCCGAGGGCCTTTCGGGTCTCGGGGGATGGGATCTGCGTGTAGATGTCCATGGTCATCGAGATCTGCGAGTGGCGCAGGATACGCATGGCCACGCGCGGGTGGACGTCGAGGGCCGCCAGGAGTGAGGCGCAGGTGTGCCGGGTGTCGTGGACGCGGATGCGCGGGACGCCGGCCTTTCGGCAGTGAGCCTCGAAGGCCCGGTTGAAGCTGCGCGGTTCGATCGGGGTGCCGCGCCGGGTGGTGAAGACGAGATCGTTCTCCTTGCAGTCGTTCCCGGCCGACTTACGGGCCTGCTCCTGGGGTCCGCTGACGGTGCCGCAGGGCAGAGACGCAGAGACCGATCAGCGGCAGCGATGCCGATGAGTCCTCCGTCTTGGTCGTCTCACGGTGCAAGAGCTGGCCGCCGACTCGGTTGAGCTGACGGGAGATCCAGAGCTGTTCGCCACCGAGGTCCACGCAGTTTAGGGGTTCGAGTCCTCTCGGCCGCGCTCACTCGGAAGGCCCGCTACCAGGGAGATCCTGGAGCGGGCCTTTGCGTTTTGTGGTTCATCCAGTGTGCTCGTGGCCTGTGGGAGCCACCTTGAGAGCCACCCGGCCGGGTTTCGCAAGCGGCGATGACCGGCTGGCCCCGCAGGGCATCTTGTTCGTGCTGCACACCGGATCCCTGGCCGGATCGGCGAAAGCAACTGACGCGTGACTATCGCTGGTCCTGGATGGCTGCTTCGATCCGAAGGCCGACCCCTGCTAGCGTGAACAAGGTGGCGGGCATCATTGCCGCGATGGGCATGTCCCACCCGGCAGCGGCGGGTACAGCAATGGAGCCGATCACTCCTATGCCGATCATCACTGCGCCGAGCCTGCGCTTCTCGTCGGGGCTCCAAGGCTGGAGTGGCGTCTCGGGAACCTCGTCCGGTGTAGTCACGCCGAGAGCATCTCAGCCTGAAATCAAGATCTGATTGCGGCCGGAAACCGGCCCTACAGTTCCCACCACACGAGGACCAAGGTCCTCACCCCCGGGCGGCCTGCCAGATGCGGGCCGCCTTTCGCATTTCCCCATCCCGAGGAGTCACCTCATGCGCGTGAGGGTGACGAAGAGGCATGGGTGCGTGCTGACGGACGCGGGGACGCCCTTACCGCCGACCATGCCCGCGCGGACGAGCTGGTAGGTGTCGGCGCAGGCGGGGCAGCGGGCGGCGCGGCGGGTCTTGCAGGGCACCCGCAGGACACCGCCGGGTTCCAGGTGGGTGCTGGAGTGGTGCAGGAGTTGGCCGGTGGCGCGGTCGTGGTGTTCGACGCGGCCCCGGAAGTGGATGGGCTGTCGGCAGTCGCCGGTGCGCTTGATCTGGGCGGCCCAGCGGTCATAATCGCGATCGTGGGGGCCGGGAGATCATCCCGGCACCCGCGTGTGACTGGGGCAAGATGGATCCGTCCTGTTCGGAGTGATGGGATGGCCCCTCACCTGGCGCGGAACTTGGCGGTTGTGGGGTCAGGTGAGGGGACCTCGCGGCTAGGCGCTGTGGCTGTCGATGCCGGTGCTGTCGCAGTCGCGACAGGTCTGCCGGTCGCTGTCGAGGCCCGTGCCGTTGCAGGTGCAGCACTGGTGGTGGGCCGTCGGGTCGAGGTCGACGTGGCCGCCGGGCGCGGCGCCGACTCCGGCATTCCGGATAAATACTGATACGAGCGATCTTCAGGCCTCTGGTGATTATGATCATGGCGAAGGCGGCCCGCCGTCCCGCCGGGAACGGCCTACCCCCACCCTGAAGGGATGCCTCATGTCCACCAAGCTCATCAGACTGGCTGCGACGTCATTCGCGGCGATCACTCTGGCAGTGGCAGGAATCGCACTGGCGACGCCCGCCGCCGCGGCCACCGGTTCCACCGCGTCGAGCACCTCGGTCGCCCTCGCGCCCACCTGGATCAAGTACGGCGACTACTCGACCGAGGCGAAGTGCAAGGCGAAGGGCGCGGAACTACGGCGGAACGGGACGTACCTGTCGTACTACTGCGAGTACACGGGCTTCTTCACGCTGATGGTCCTGACCAGGTAACCGGCTGAAACGCGCGGCCCGGAACGGCCACCTCCGGGCCGCGGACACCTTCTCACACCGGTAGCCGTCACCGTTCCAGTCGCACGCCGTCCCGCAGTCCGTGACGGCCAAGGCCGCTAAGATGTGTGTGCTCTCCGCCGGGCGTGCCGAGCCTCCCCCGACTCGATTTTCGGGCGTGCACATGGCGCTGGGGCACAGCTGCAGGAGTTCACCCAAGCCGCGTCGAGCTCAACCGCATCGGGCAGGGCTCGACCAGCTCGCGGGCCTCCTCCAGCCTGGGCGCGACGCCGAGTTGCGCCCGGTGCGACAGAGTGGGCGCGCTTGTCGTACGGTCAGCGGCCCTTCTCGGGTCCCGTCTGTGGCGCATCGAGCTGCTCGAACGGCCGGAAGGGCTCGTCGAGCGGCAGATCGGACAGCTCATGGTGCGCGGGCGCGGCGGGTCGACTGGTATGTTCGGCACCCTGCTCAAGGTGGTCCACGACAACGGCTTCGCCGTACCGCCGCAGATCGCAGCCGCCCTCCGCGCGCTGGCCGCACTCGACGGAACCCTCGCACTGATCAGCCCCGACATCGACGTGGTCGGGGCGGCCCGCGAGCAGGGACGCGCGCTGATGCGTGAGGCCGTCGAGCCGGAAACGGTCAACGCGAATCTGGAGGAACGGCTGGCCGGCTATCTGCCGATCCTCCAGTGGCTACCGCGGCGCATCAACCATCTCGTCGAGGACCTGGAGCAGGGCAGACTCTCCATGAACGTGCGCCCCCTGGCGAACGACGGCGACCGGCGCTTCCTCGCTTTCCTGGCCGCCATCATGCTGAGCACCGCCGGCATCGGGCCGATGATCATGCCGAACATCCGGCGCGGCGGCCTGCTGCCGATCGGTACTGCGCTCGCCGGCACTCTTCTTCAACCCGAAACGGTAAGGCGCTTGTCAGTCACCCATAGTGATGTAACGCTTTCGGCATGACGATGTTCGCCGGCGGCAAGATCGAGGCCTTCGTCGGTCCGACGGAGCTGGGCGCGGCAGACGACCTCGAGCAAGTGATCATCGATTTCATCAACGGCGCCCAGCGGTTCCTGGACATCGCCGTGCAGGAGCTCGATTCCGAGCCCATCGCCCAGGCCGTCCTCGACGCCCGCTTCCGGGGCGTGAGCGTTCGCATCGTGCTGGAGCAGGACTATCTGGTCTCGCCGAAGCTGCCGACGATCAAGCCGAAGGGCGAGGAGAGCGAGCTCGACGCGCGAAAGCGGGTGCAGTGGGGCGACGAGCCCGGCAGCCGCAGCCTGGAGCCGAACAGGAAGATCCTGGCCGCGCTGCTGCGCTGCAACGTCGATGTGAAGGCCGACTACAACCCCGCGATCTTCCATCAGAAGTTCATCATCCGCGACTACCGCGAACGGGCCCTGCCCACCTCGGCGATCCTGTCGGGGTCGGCGAATTTCACCCACACCGACTGCCACCGCAACCTCAACCATGTCGTGATATTTCATGATCCGCGGATCTGCCTGACGTACACGACCGAGTTCAACCAGATGCGCGCGGGCCAGTTCGGGCGGGGCGCCCACGGCAAGGTTCCGGCCGCCTACAGCCTCAACGGGATCCCGGTGAAGGTGCTGTTCGCGCCCGACCACGCGCCCGAGCTGGAGATCATGAAGCAGATGCTCAAGGCCGCCAACCGCGTCGACTTCGCCATCTTCACCTTCTCCGGCTCCTCCGGCATCGACGACGCGATGATCGCGCTGGCCGCGGCCAAGAAGACGGTCACCGGCGTCATGGACCCCGGCCAGGGCGCGCAGAAGTGGGCCGCCACCCACGACCTGGACCGCGCGCACATCGAGCTGTACTTCCCCAAGCGCAGCCCCGCCTTCGGCAAGCTCCACCACAAGCTCATGGTCATCGACGAGGCCACGGTCATCGCGGGCTCGTTCAACTACACCGAACCGGCCAACAACTACAACGACGAGAACATCTTCGTCATCGGCAGCCCCTACCCCGACCTGCCCAAACGGGAGGGCGGCCCGGTCGATCCCGCCGCGTGCGCCGAGCTGGCCCGCTTCTTCAGGGCCGAGATCGAGCGCATCGAGGCGGCCGGCGAGCGCTTCATCGGTGAGGGGTGACCGGCGGGCGTTTCATGGGGCTAGGGTGACCGGCGAGCGTTTCGTCGGGGTGCGGTGACGGGCGGGCGTTTCGTCGGGGTGGGGCGGCCGGTTAGCCTGCTGCTCGTATGAGCAGAGTCCTGTATGTCATCGTCTGCGCGGCCGTACCGGCGGGAGAAGTCGGACGGCTGGTCGCCATGGCGCGCGACGGCGGATGGGCCGTCCAGGTCGTCGCCACCCCTTCCGCGCTCGCCTTCATCGACGTCGCCGCGCTGGAGGAGCAGACCGGGCGTCCGGTACGCAGCAGGTACCGCGGGCCCGACGAGCCGAAACCGCCGAGAGCCGACGCGATCGTGGTGGCGCCCGCGACGTTCGACACGGTCAACAAGTTCGCCACGGGGATCACCGACACCTATGCCCTGGGTGTCCTCGCGGAGGCGGTCGGGCTGGGGATCCCGGTCGTCGTGCTGCCGTTCGTCAACAGTGCGCTGGCGTCGCGGGCGCCGTTCGTCAGGAACGTGGAGAGCCTGCGGGCCGAGGGGGTGGCCGTGCTGCTGGGGCCTGGCGAGTTCGAGCCGCCGCCCGCCGACGCGGACGGCGACCACGCGGCGGCCTTCCCGTGGGAGCGGGCGCTGGCCAAACTCAGTGAGCTGGCCTCACCGTAGGCAGGCCTCGAACACCTCGGTCAGGCGGTCGACGTCGGGCTCGGACGGCCCGAGCAGCCGCCGTACCGACCCGATGCCCAGGAAGACCGCCGTCGCCATGCGGGCGCGCGCCAGCGCGTCGTCGCCGCCCAGCCGGGCGGCCAGCGGCTGCACGACGGCGGTCCTGAGCCGCTCGGTCATCAGCGCCTGCACCTCGGGGTCGCCCGCGGACCGCTCCAGCGTGCGCAGGATCGGGCTCTCGGGGTCGGAGTGCATGCGCTGGCCCGCGTACTCGGCCAGGCGGCGCGCCAGCCCGGCCATGTCGCCGTCGAGGACCCGCGCGACCGACGGCTCGCCCGCCAGCACCTCGCCGAACAGCCCGGCCTTCGAGCCGAAGTAGCGCCCGACGAGCGCGATGTTCGCGTCGGCCGCCGCGGCGATCATGCGTACGGTGACCTGCTCGTAGCCGTGTTCGGCGAACAACGCGCGCGCCGCCGTGAGCAGGCGTTCCCTGGTCGCCTCGCGATCGCGTACCCGCACTTCCATGGCTGAAGCGTAACTCCACTTGCCGCGCGGCTAGTAAACGGACGTATACTCCAGTGCATGGTACAAAGCAGGCAGTACTCCCACAGAGAGATCCTCGAGATCATGTCGGGGCTGATGCTGGCGATGCTCACCTCGATGATCTCGACCTCTGTGGTGGGTACGGCACTGCCGACGATCGTGGGCGAGCTGGGCGGACAGGAGCAGTACTCCTGGGTCGCCTCGGCCACGATGCTCACGATGACCGTGTCGACACCGCTGTGGGGCAAGCTGTCCGACCTGTACGGCAGGAAGCTCCTCTTCCAGATCTCCCTCGGCCTGTTCGTCGCAGCCTCGCTGGCCGCCGGGCTCTCCCAGGACATGGGGCAGCTCATCGCGGCGCGTGCCGTACAGGGGCTGGGGGTCGGCGGTTTGTCGGCACTGTCCCAGGTGATCCTCGGCGACATCGTGCCCCCGCGCGAGCGGGGGCGCTACTCCGGCTACATGGGCGCGGTCTTCGGCATCTCCACCGTCGCGGGCCCGCTGCTCGGCGGCTTCATCGTGGACGCCGACTGGCTGGGCTGGCGCTGGTGCTTCTACGTGTGCGTCCCGTTCGCCGTGGTCGCGTTCGCGGTGATCCAGCGGGTGCTCAAGCTGCCCAAGGTCAAGCGGAACACCTCGATCGACATCTGGGGCGCCACGACGATCACCGCCAGCGCGAGCGCGCTGATGCTGCTGCTGACGCTGGGCGGCCACGAGTTCGAGTGGAACTCGTTCTGGACCTACTTCCTCGGCGCGGTCACGGTCGTCATGCTGCTGCTGTCGGTGGTCGCCGAGCGGGGCGCGCGCAACCCGATCCTGCCGCCCAGGCTGTTCCGCAACAGGACGTTCGTGCTGACCAGCCTGGCCTCGCTGTTCGTCGGCATGGCGATGTTCGGCGCGATGATCTACCTGCCGCAGTACCTGCAGATCGTCAAGGGCATGAGCCCGACGGCCTCGGGCCTGATGACGCTGCCGATGGTGTTCGCGCTGTTCCTGTCGGGCGTGATCTCCGGCAAGATCGTCACGAACACGGGGCGCTGGAAGATCTTCCCCGTCATCGGCCTGCTGCTGGTCGCCGTCGGCCTGTTCCTGCTCTCCCAGCTGCACGTCGACTCGGGGCAGTGGCTCATCGGCGTGGACGTGGCGGTGCTCGGCATCGGCCTCGGCCTGTCGATGCAGATGCTCATCCTCGCCGCGCAGAACGGCTCCGAGCTGCGCGACATGGCCGCCACCACCTCGGGCGTGGCCTTCTTCCGCTCGCTCGGCGGCGCGGTGGGCGTCGCCGCGTTCGGCGCGATCCTGTCCAACCGGCTCAAGGACGAGATGGCCGAGCTCCTGCGGGCCGCCGGCATCAAGCCGACAGGGGGCGGGGTCACGCTCGGCAGCCCCGACGCGATCCAGCACCTGGCCGAGCCCGTCAAGGGCATCGTGCTCGAGGCGTTCACCAGGGGCCTGGAGACCGTCTTCATGGTCGGCGTGCCCATCGCGGTGCTGGGCTTCTTCGCGGTCCTGTTCCTGAAGGAGCTGCCTCTCAGGGGGAACGGCCCGGCCGAGCCCACCCCCAAGCCGCCCAGCAAGGACGACCTGGTCCTGGCGGGGCTGCTGCTCGAACTCATCGCCCAGCGCGTCGAGCACGCCAACGGCAGGCCGTTCGCCCTGGTCACCGCCGTCGCCAGGATGGCGCCACCCGACGACCGGCCCGAGGGTGAGCGGGCCAGAGCCGTCGCCGCCGCGGTGCTGCGCCCCACCTCGCGCGCGCTGCTGGCCCAGGCCGCGCCGTCCGTCAACAGAGTCACCGAAGGAGTCGCACCATGATTCGCAGGTTCGTGGGCGCCGTCGCGGCCGCCCTGGCGTTGATCGCCGGGCTGTGGCTGATGATCGCGCCCTTCGCGCTGGGCGCCCAGCCCGAGTCCGGCGGCTGGGCCGACGCCACGAGCGCGGAGTTCTTCACCGGGCTCGGCGTCGCCGTCGTCGGCCTCGCGGGCGTCGTGGCGTTCGCCGCGGCCATCCACGAGGACCTCGTCGCCTGCGGGCTGGTGACCGTACGGCAGCGGGCTCCCGAACCCGCGCCCGCGCCAGCCGGTGCTTCGTCGGCTGACCTGGCCACCATGCTCGCCCCGCTGGTCGAGGCGTTGCGCGAAGACCTCACCACGACGAACGGACACCGGCGATGAAGTCCACGATCGGCGTCAGCGCCCTCGCACTGCTGTTCCTCGGCGGCCTCTGGCTGGTCGCCGCCCCCTTCGTCGTCGGCTACCAGCCGCGCGGCGACGAGTGGAGCGACGCGACCGTCAACGACGTGTGGGTCGGCGGCCTGCTGACCGCGGGCGCCTTCGCCGCGCTGGTCGCCTACGCGGCCGACGCGCTGCGCGAGCTGACCCGGCGCGACTAGAGGGTGCCGTGGAACCGCTGGCGAACCGGCTCCCCGAGGGCCGGTTCGAGATAGGAAAGGACGGCGCGGGCCTCCTGGTCGTCGGCTACGACGGCACCGACCCGAGCCGCAACGCCCTGGCGTACGCCGCCGGACTCGCCAGACGCGACCGGGCCGGCCTGCTCGTCGTCTTCGTCGAGTGCCTCAACAGCGCCGCGCTGTGGTTCTTCGCCGGGTCGCCGATCATCCCCGACCCGGCCGAGGACCTCATCGAGGACCTGCGCGAGGAGATGAGCCACCACGGCGTGCCGTGGCGCTTCGTGAGCGTGCGCGGCGACGCGGCCAGAGAGCTGGAGTCGCTGGCCGACACTTACCGGGCCGACGCCATCGTCGTCGGCCGCTCCCGCTCGCCGTGGCACACCTCGGTGTCCCGAGGTCTCGTACGGCACGCCCGGCGAACGGTTCTGGTCGTGCCGTAGAGCGCTACCCGCGAACGGTTCTGATCGTGCTGTAGAGCGCGCTACCTTGGAAAAGGTGAAACGCGTCCTCGTAGCCGTATCGTTGCTGGTCACCGCATGTGGCGGCAACGCCGCTCCCGTCGCGTCGGACACCGGCACGCCCGGCCGCGCGCCCGCCTCGGGCCCCGCCTCCGCGCCCGCTTCGTCGCCCGTCTCGTCGCCCGTTTCGACGTCCTCGCCCGCCCCCACCCCGTCGCCCACCGGCCCGCCCGCCTTCCAGGCCAAGGTGAGCAAGCTGACGCCCAGCCAGCTTCCTGACTCCTGGAAGCCCGGCTGCCCCGTCAGCTACAAGAACCTGCGACTGATCACCATGACCTACTGGGGCTTCGACGACCGCGCCCACACCGGCGAACTCGTGGTCCGCGACACCGCCACCGACGACATCGTCACCGTCTTCAAGAAGCTGTACGGCATGCGGTACCCGATCAAGCGCATGGAGCGGATCGACGTCTACAAGGGCAGCGACTACGACTCGATCGACGCGGACAACACCTCGGCGTTCAACTGCCGCCGGGCCACCGGGTCGAGCAACTGGTCGAACCACGCCTTCGGCGAGGCCGTCGACCTGAACCCCCGCGAGAACCCCTACGTCACCGCATCGGGCTCCACCGCCCACTCGAACGCTCGCAAGTTCACCGAGCGACCGATGAAGGGCAAGGGCGTGATCAACCCCGGCGACCGGGTGGTGCGCGCGTTCGCGGCTGTGGGCTGGGGCTGGGGCGGCGACTGGTCCGGCACCAAGGACTACCAGCACTTCAGCAAGAGCGGCCGCTGAGACCTGCGCCGATGTACCACCCAAGTAGACGAGTAAGGCCAGTCAGTGATCTTAGGTGATCAGTGGCCGGGTGATCGGTTGACACTGATCTATAACCCATGCATGATGAGGGAGCCGCAGGCACTAGCCTGTGGAAGTGAACCCGGCAGCTCTCCGGACGGTGAGTCGGCCGGGTTTCGCGCGTTTAAGGGCAAACGCTCGTAACGCTGCTCACGATGTTCTCGGTACGACGCCGCCAATCTCCTCCCTTGCCATAAGCCCATGCCACGATGTCAGGCAGCCAAAGCAGCGGCTCGGAGGTTGGGCGATCGTGCAGGTACTGAAAGCGATCATAAGCTTCCGCCTTGGCCACCTGCTCATGCAATACCTGCCGGTCCCTCTGATCTTGACTGCATGACTCGATGACGAAGCGTCTAACCTCAAGCTCAAGGAGATCCGGAACGAGGACGCGAAGGCAATCGTCGCGTGCAACTCGCTCTGAACGGCTTCCCAGGCTCGCTTGATACACCCGCGCTTCGAGCCCCAAGCCTTGGACCGTGCTTATGATCTCTCGTCGACGGCTATCGCTCTCGCTGCACATGTGGATGCGATGTTGGCCCCGCTTGCAGAGATCCCTCCTCGCCTGCCGTGCCTCCGATAGGCCGGCAGATGCGACGACAGCTACGCAAATGAGGTAACCCTTCCTCATGGACTCGTCCGCGAACGCATGCGTGGCCACTATAGAGTCCTCCGGCTACGCACGCTCTTCGTCTTCCTGAGCTGTTCTGTTACTCCTCCTATTGCTCGTCACCTCCGTGCCAGGCCCCTTAAGGTCTATGCAGAGGATTCCATCGTCCAGATAGCCAACCCATCGTCTCGACACCGTGGTGTCGATGCCGTAGTACTTGGCGAACGCAGTGCCCGACACGATGTATGGTCCGACGCTCTTGCCTGCTTGTGGGCGAAGCGGGTACGCGTGCTCTGACTCCTTGGGGACTCCGCGAAAGCCGATGATGCGCTCTTCGGCGTCATACAGCAGCTCTACCGCCTCCGGCTCCCTCAATGCAGCGTAGGCCGCACTGTTGAGAGACATCGTTCCGCGCTTCTGAATCGTCACGAAAGGCTGTTTGACTATCGATGTCATCCGCTTCGTGAAGGTCTCAAAGTTGGGCAATACAGCTCCCCACGTCTCGTCAAGCGGGATGTTAGCATGTAGACACACGCCCTAATGCTTCTAATGTTTTCCTCACGGGTTGGTCGAGCTTCCTATACGCACGATCCAGCCATGGAGGGGCATGCTTGGCCGACGTCATGCGTTGTACAAGCCGTCGCGAAGCGGGCACTTGAGTATGGTTGGCTCCCTCAAAGCAAATCGCTTGATGCGTGCAAGACCTTGCGCGTGCATATGACGCGTCGGCTGCCATCTGCCTGAGGGGCGAGGGCTGGATGGCTACGGCTCCGAACCTCGGCGAACCGCTGTGTCCCGATTGCTACGACTACTCCGGCTCGGTCCTGGTCAACGCCGTAGCGCCCGAGCTGTGGCGCTGCTTTACAGAAGCCCTTCGCTAGCGCTTCGCCAAACTTTCTGGCCTGACCCTAAAGGCGCTGAAGGAGAAGGTGACAATCTCCTTCGTTCAAAGTGGCCGGACCAGCGGCGCGGCGTCGTCCACCCGCACACCGTCATCCGCATCGACGGCCCAGACGGACCCGAATTCCCGCCACCGCCTTGGGCAACTGAGGAGAACGTGGCGGATGTCGTACGGCACGCTGCCTCAGACCGCCCCCATCCCGGCCGCGGATGTTGAGCCGGCTCATCGCCGCGTGCATGCGCCTGGACACCCAAAAGGCATGACGCCGTGTCGGTTGCTCATCCAGTCGCCATTGTCGGGTTACCCTGCCCTCGACTGGACGCCATGAAAGCCAGTCAAGTTCGGATCATAGGCCCCCTCCCCGGCCCCGAGGAGACCCGTGTTTCGACGACTTGGCCTCATCATTACGACCGTCCTCTGCACTCTCCCCGCCCCCATCGCCGTAGCCGCGCCCGCCACCACGGTCGCCAGGGTCGCCCATCGGGGCGCGTCCGCCTACGCGCCGGAGAACACCCTCGCCGCCTTCGAGCTGGCCGAGGACCTGAACGCCGACCTGTTCGAGCTGGACGTCCAGGAGACGAGAGACCACGAGCTCGTCCTGATGCACGACACCACTCTCGCCCGCACCACCGACGTCGAAAGCGTCTTCCCTGGCCGCGCGCCGTGGCGGGTCGGTGACTTCACGCTTGCCGAGATCCGCAGGCTGGACGCGGGTTCGTGGTTCGACGGCGGGTTCAGGGGCGAGCGGGTGCCCACGTTGGGGGAGGCGCTGCGGGAGATGAACGGCAGCGGGCTCGGCCTGCTGCTGGAGGTCAAGGAGCCGCACCTATACCCGGGGATCGAGGGCCGCGTCGCCGACGAGCTGCGCCGTACCGACTGGTGGTCGAGGCTGGTGGTGCAGTCGTTCGACTGGGGTTCGATGCGCGCCTTCCACCGGCTGATGCCGGAGGTCCAGGTGGGCCTGCTCGGCACGCCGCCGACCCGGGACCTGGCCAGGCTGGCGGCGTTCGCCGACCAGATCAACCCGCCCTACCAGGACCTGTCCGCCGCGTACGTCAGGAGGGTCCACGGCCGCGGCATGGAGGTCTTCGCCTGGACGGTGGACGACCCCGACGACATGCGCCGGATGATCTCCTACGGGGTGGACGGCATCATCACCAACAAGCCGGACGTGCTGGGCGGAATCACCGACGCCTAACGCAGGTCCCAGCGGTTGCCGTACGGATCATGGAAGGCGGAGCCGTCGAACGCCACGCCCGCGGCTTGCAGCCGGTCGCGGTCGCGGGCGGCGTCGTCGGTGCGCAGGGCCATGGTCGCGGGCGGGCCGTCGGCGCGGACCAGCAGGATGGCGGTCTCTCTGGTGCCTGG
The DNA here is from genome assembly GCF_042754765.1 of Nonomuraea sp. NPDC059194. NCBI lineage: Bacteria > Bacillati > Actinomycetota > Actinomycetes > Streptosporangiales > Streptosporangiaceae > Nonomuraea > Nonomuraea sp. NPDC059194. The sequence goes on from NZ_JBHZBH010000007.1 coordinate 68,457, forward strand.
CGGCCGTACGGTGACCCGCCGCTCCTCGCCCTCGGCGACGTCCTCGAGGAGGTCGAAGCCCAGCGTCCCCGTGTAGAACGCGATGGCCCCATCGTGATCGCCCACGGGGAGGGTGACGAGGTCGAGATGCTGCCATGGTCGCGGCCCTCCGGCGGCCCGCGCGCTCTCCTGCAAGCCGGTGATCTTCAGGACGACCAGGATCGCCAGCGCGCCCGAGACGGCCCACACTCCCAGGGCGGCCGACAGCGCGGTTCGCTTCCAGTCTCCCAGGTCGCCCAGAAGGCCTCCCGGATCGCCAAGAAGGTCGCCAAGAAGGTCGCCAAGAAGGTCGCCAAGAAGGCCCAGCCCGCCCGAGGCCAGCAGGGTCAGCCACCACGCCCAGATCAGCCCCGAGCGGCGCACCCGCAACAGGTCCGTTCCCCGCGGCTGCCCGCCGGGCTGAGATGTGGCCCAGATGTCGTCGATGATCCCTTTGGGAACGAACAGGTTGACGACGGGCAGCACCCACCCGGCGACCAGGAACACGGCGGCGTACGTGTGGAACACCCCCGGCGAGATCGCGTAGGCGTTGGCGCGGGCGCGCAACAGCCACGCCAGGAAGCCCGCTCCCGCGATGACGTAGCTGACGACGACCCACACCCGGTCCACGCCGTCGACGAACGGCGCCGTGACCGCCACGATCACGGACACCGTGACGAGGACGACGGCCACGGTCGCGAACGGCCGGATGGGACGCAGCGGCCGGACGGGGACGGCTAACACGCGGGCAAGTATGCCTGATCATGAGGAACCCGGTAAGACTGGAGGTCGGCGAAGGGGAGGCGAGGCGAGGGTGGCGGCAAAGGACGGCGACGGGTGGGCGCTGTGCGCGCGGGGACACCGGCACTGGGGTCTGTACGGCGCGGCGGGCCTGCTCGCCGTCCACCGCGACGACGAGGGCGTCCCTCGCGTGCTGATGCAGGAGCGCGCCCTGTGGAGCCATCACGGCGGCACCTGGGGCCTGCCGGGTGGGGCGCGCGACAGCCACGAGGAATCCGTCCACACCGCGCTGCGCGAGGCGAGCGAGGAGGCGGCGCTGTCGGGCGAGGGGCTGCGCGTGCGCGGCGTCTACCGTGACGACCACGGCGGCTGGACGTTCGACACGGTGATCGCCGAGGCCGCGACGCTGCTGCCCGCCGTACCGGGGAACGAGGAGAGCAAGCAGCTGCGCTGGTTCACGGTCCCGGAGGTCGGCGGGCTGAAGCTGCACCCGGGCTTCGCCGAGTCGTGGCCGCAGGTCCAGGCCGTGATGGAGCCCGATCTGGTGGTCCTCGACATCGCCAACATCGTCGGCGCGCGGGCCGAGCACGGCTGGTGGAAGGACCGTCAGGCGGCGGCGGCCAGGCTGCTGGCCGACACGGCGGGCGCGAGCCTGCCGCACCAGGTGCTCGCCCAGTGGTTCCCCGACGTGGTCGCGGTGGTGGAGGGCGCGGCCCGCGGCGTGCCGTCCGTCGACGGCATCGCGGTCGTCGACGCCGACGGCAGCGGCGACGACGCGATCATCGAGGTCGTACGGCAGGCCAAGCCGTGGGAACGCGTGCTCGTCGTCACGGCCGACAGGGCGTTGAGAGAGCTGGTCACCGGGCTCGGTGCGCTGGTGACGGGACCGAAGTGGCTCCTGGACCGGCTCTGAGGTGACGGAGGTGACGGAGGTGACGGGGCCGAAGTGGCTCCCGGATCGGCTCTGAGGTGACGGAGGTGACGGGGCCGAAGTGGCTCCCGGACCGGCTTTGAGCCGACGACGGCGACGGGCCGAAGTGGCTCCCGGACCGGCTTTGAGCTGACAGCGATGACGGGGCCGAAGTGGCGCGTGGACCCGCTCTGAGCTGACAGCATGGTGCGCATGTCCGCCCCCGGGACGCTCGAGATCCCCCCTGACGAATGGGGCAGGCCGCACCCCGGCAAGCAGGTGCCGTGGCTGTTCCTCGGCATCGTCGTCGCCCTGCTCGTCGGCCGGTTGCTGCTCGCGCCGTACCTGACCGATCCGGGGTTGCGCACCTGGGCGACGATCTTCGTGGCGATCTGCGTGCAGGCGCTGCCGTTCCTGGTGTTCGGCGTAGCGATGTCGGCGGCGATCGCGGCCTTCGTGCCCGAGGGCTTCTGGACCAGGGCGCTGCCCCGGCGGCCCGCGGTGGCGGTGCCGGTGGCGGGCCTGGCGGGGGCGGTGCTGCCGGGCTGCGAGTGCGCCTCCGTGCCGGTGGCCTCCGGGCTGATCAAGCGAGGGGTCACACCGGCGGCGGCGCTGGCGTTCCTGCTCTCCTCGCCCGCGATCAACCCCGTCGTGCTGGTCGCCACCGCGGTCGCCTTCCCTGGGCAGCCGATGATGGTGCTGGCCCGCTTCGCGGCGTCGCTGGTGGCGGCGGTGGGTGTGGGCTGGCTGTGGCTGCGGTTCGGCAAGTCCGAGTGGCTGCGCAACAGGAGCCACCACCACGGCTCGTTCCTGGAGGCGATGCGCCACGACCTGCTGCACGCGGGCGGCTTCCTCATCGTCGGCGGCCTGGCGGCCGCCACACTGAACGTCGTCGTCCCGCGCGAGTGGCTGACCGCCGTCGCGGACGTGCCGTGGCTGTCGGTGCTGGTGCTGGCGGCCCTGGCCGTCCTGCTGTCGATCTGCTCGGAGGCCGACGCGTTCGTGGCCGCCTCGCTGTCGGCCTTCTCGCCGACCGCCAAACTGACGTTCATGGTGGTCGGGCCGATGGTCGACCTCAAGCTGATCGCGCTGCAGGCCGGCACGTTCGGCAGGGCGTTCGCGGTCAGGTTCGTGCCCGTCACGCTGGCGTTCGCGATCGCCGCCAGCGCCCTCGCCGGATGGATCCTGCTGTGAGCGAGCTTGCGAGCGAACTGGGCCCGACGGAGGAGGGCCGGTGAGCCGGATGTCGCAGAATCTGGTGCTGATGCTGCTCGGTGGCGCGTTGCTGCGGATCTCGGCGTTCTCCACCACCTACGTCAACTACGTCAAACCGGGCTTCAGGCCGTTCCTTGTCGCGGCAGGGCTGGTGATCTTCGTCATCGGGCTGCTCGGCCTGGTCCACAGGGCGAAGGAACACCACCACCACGGGCCCAAGGTGGCGTGGCTGCTGTGCCTGCCAGTGTTCGCCGTCTTCCTGATCGCGCCCCCGGCGCTCGGCTCCTTCGCCGCCGCCAGGTCGGACGCCCCTCCGCCGCCGCGGTCCCAGGCGCTCGACGCCTACGCGCCGTTGCGGGGCGACCGTCCCGTCGAGATGCCGATGAGCGAGTTCATCGGCAGGGTCTTCAGCGACTCCAGCCAGACGCTCAAGGACAAGCCGGTCAAGCTCACCGGTTTCGTCACACCCGCGAAGAAGAAGGGCCAGTGGTACGTCACGAGGATGCAGCTGGCCTGCTGCGCCGCCGACGCCTACGCGCTGAAGGTGATCGTGCGCGACGCCCCACCGCCCGAGGCCGACACCTGGGTCCAGGTCACGGGAACGTGGGTGCCGAAGGAGATCGACCCGAACGCCACCGGCGTCATCTACGCCGAGCTCGCCGCCACCGACGTGGAGCCGGTACAGGCGCCCGCGGAGCCGTACGAATAGCTGTCAGGGGAAGGCGGCGTTGAGGCCGGTCACCTCCAGCACCCGCCGCAGCACGCCGTGCACTCCCGTCAGGCGGAGCGTGCCGCCCCGCTCCCGCACGTGGCGCAGGTGCTCGATTAGCACCCACAGCCCGCTGGAATCGCAGAACGCCAGCCCTGAGGCGTCCACCACGATGGTGTGGACACCTTCGGCGAGCAGCTGCGAGAGGCGCTCGTCGAGCACCGATGCGGTGAGCTTGTCGAGATCACCCTCCAGCCGCACCACCGCAGCTCCGCAGGAGCGCTCCACCTCGACGTCGAGTTCTGCCAACGGGGTTGCCTCCCGCGTAGGAGCCTTCTCCCGAAGGTACACCCCTGCCGTGAGTGCCGTTAGCCGCTAAGGTGGTGTGCGCACTGGAGGGTTCGCATAGTGGACGAGTGCAGCCGCCTTGAAAGCGGCCAGGTCAGCGATGGCCTCAAGGGTTCGAATCCCTTACCCTCCGCTCACACTCCCGCCAGGCCGTCTCCGACGGCTGCGGCGAGCTGCAGATAGGCGTCCCTCGTCGGCTCCTGCAGCCGGTCGAGGTCGATCTCCGCGCCCTCCTCCAGATGCGGGTCGTACGGCACGCGGATCACCGTACGGCAGCGCGCCGCGAAGTGCGCCTCCAGCTTGGCGATGTCCACAGCCGACTTCGACCTCGGCCGCACGCTGCACAACACCACCGTCGCGTCCCTGACCAGGTCGCCGTAGTGGTGCGCCTCCAGCCAGTCGAGCGTGGCCGAGGCCGCCCGCGCGCCGTCCACCGACGGCGAGCTGACCAGCACGATCTGGTCGGCCAGGCCGAGCACGCCCGACATCGCCGAGTGGAGCAGGCCGGTGCCGCAGTCGGTGATGCAGATGGAGTAGAAGTTCTCCAGCACCTGGGCGACCTGCTGGTAGTCGGCGGCGCTGAACGCCTCCGACACCGAGGGATCGCGGTCGGAGGCGAGCACCTCCAGCCGCGAGGTGGCCTGCGAGGTGAAGGCCCTGATGTCGACGTACCGCTTGACCTGGGCCCGCTCGTTGAGCAGGTCGCGCACGGTCGCCGAGGTCTCCAGCTCCAGCTTGTCCGACAGCGTGCCCCGGTCGGGGTTGGCGTCCACCGCGATCACCCTGTCGCCGCGGACCTGCGCCAGCGTGGCGCCCAGACCGACCGTGGTGGTGGTCTTGCCGACGCCGCCCTTCAGGCTGAGCACGGCGACGCGGTGGTGCCCGGTCGAGACGGGGGTGCGCGCCCTGGCCACCAGCGCCCTGCGGCGGCGCACGTCGGCTGGCTCGCCCGGCTTGATCCAGCCCGCCGAGGCCTTGTAGACCAGGCGGCGCCAGCCCTTGGAGGGAGCGTTCCTGCGGCCGCGCAGCAGCGAGTCGGGGTCCAGGCTCTCGGCCGTCGGCCGGTCGCCTGTCGCGGGGCGGGACGGCGCGGCGAACACCGGCACGGGGGGCTGGGGGCGGCGCCGTACGGGGAAGGACTCCTCCTGCTCCACGACCACCTCCACCGACGGCTCCTCGGCCCAGGGGCGCTGGAAGCGCAGCTCGAAGTCCTGCCGCTCGACTTCGCGGCGCGGGGTGTCGCGGCGGTGGGTCTGGCGCCGCTCGACATCGGCGCGGTCGTCCTCGTGGCGCTCGAACCCGGTGAGCTCGAACCCCGCGCGCTCGTACCTGGCCCGCTCGTCCCCGGCCCGCTCGTCACCGAGGCGCTCGGACTGGTGACGCTCGTCTTCGTCGCACTCGGGCTCGTGGTCTTCGGAAGCCTCGGGACTCAGGCCCGCCTCGGGACGCAGGTCCACTTCGGGACGCAGGTCCACCTCGGGGCTCAGGCTCGCCTCGGCGCTCTGGCTCGCCTCGGGGCGCTGGCCGAAGGTGAACCGCTCGAAGGCGGGCTCCTCCGGGCGCGGCGGTTCGACCGACGGCTGGGTGTCGACCACCTCGCCCTGGACGGTCTCCACGTCCGCGACGTCCTGCCACGGCGGCGTGGGCCACGACGGGTCCGTGCGCTCCTCAGGCGGCAGCGGGTCGAACATGCTGCCACCGGATTCGGCCCCGGCCTCGCGCGGCCTGTCGAAGGCCGTCATCCGGTAGGAGTCGGTGTCGTCGGGGCGGGGGAGCGGCTTCAACGGCGCCATGAAGGCATCGTCGTCGTCCCTGCCGAACGCGGGAGGCGCCGGAGTCTCGAACCACTCGGCGGCCTCGACCTCCTCGGCCGGAAGCTCCTCTGCGGCCTCGGGGCCGTACACCGAGTCGACCGCGGCGCGGAACAGCGGCGGGGTCGGGGTGTCCTGCTCCGTGGGCACCGACAGCCATGGGTCCTTCGGATACGGCGATACGACGGTGTCGTCCGTGCTGATGGCGCCGGTCTTGGCGCTTACCTTGACGGGTTCCTCGTCGTTCTCCTTGATGGCGTCGAGCCAGGCGAGCTGTTCCTCGAGAGATTCTTCACGATCGTGCCTTGCCACCGTGTTCCCCCTCGGGACGGGTGTAAAGGTGCGGCAAACACATTGCAGATTAACGCCCTGTGTTCCGCTGAATGCAGGCAACCCGCAACTTCACCGCCGGGCTACGGTGGGTCACATGCGAGCGATTGTCATCACCAGGCCCGGTGGACCAGAGGTTCTGGAGTGGCAGGAGGTGCCCGATCCACGTCCTGAGCGGGGCGACGTCGTAATCGAGATCACCGCCTCCGCGGTCAACAGAGCCGATGTGATCCAACGGCTAGGTTTCTATGACCCTCCGCCGGGCGCCTCCCCCTATCCCGGTCTCGAATGCTCGGGAGTGATCTCCGAGGTCGGCCCGGACGTCGTCGGGTTCGCGGTCGGCGACCGCGTCTGCGCCCTGCTCGGTGGCGGCGGCTACGCCGAGCGCGTGGCCGTACCGTGGCAGCAGGTCATGCCCGCGCCCGACGGGTTGTCGCTGACCGAGGCGGCGGGGCTGCCCGAGACGGTGTGCACGGTCTGGTCGAACGTCTTCATGACCGGCAGGCTCAGGCGCGGCGAGACGCTGCTGGTGCACGGCGGCGCCAGCGGCATCGGAACGACCGCGATCCAGCTGGCCAAGGCGTTCGGCTCGCGCGTGGTGGTGACGGTCGGGTCGCCGGAGAAGGCCGAGCGGTGCCTGGCGCTGGGCGCCGACGAGGCGATCAACTACCGGACCGAGGACTTCGCCGAGAAGGTCCAGGCGGACGTGATCCTCGACATCATGGGCGCGAAATACCTCCCGGGGAATGTCAAAGCTCTCAAGACGGGCGGACGCCTGGTCGTGATCGGGCTGCAGGGCGGCACCAAGGGCGAGCTCGACCTGCACATGCTGACCAGGAAGCGGGCCGCCGTCCACGGCACCACGCTGCGCTCCCGGCCGACCGACGAGAAGGGCGTGGTCGTGCGCGGGGTCGTCGACGACGTCTGGCCGCTGGTGTCGGCGGGCGCGATCAAACCGGTCGTGTACGCCGAGGTGCCCGTGTCCGAGGCCGCCCGCGCCCACGAGCTCCTCGACTCCGGCAAGCACGTCGGAAAGATCCTGCTGCCGGTCCGCCCCGAAGTCTGAGAATGCCGGATTCGCAACGACAGGTAGGTTGAGAGCATGAACGCTGAGGAGAACACCCCCCACATCGTGGTGGTGGGACCCGAGGGCTTCAGCGCCCAGGGCGATAGTGGTGAGCAGGAAGAGCGGTCGGTCGCCAGCCTGGTGGAGCAGCCCGCGAAGGTGATGCGCATCGGCAGCATGATCCGCACGCTGCTCGAAGAGGTCAGGGCGGCCCCTCTCGACGAGGCCAGCCGCAAGCGATTGAAGGAGATCCACGAGAGCTCCATCAAGGAGCTCGAGGACGGTCTCGCGCCCGAGCTGGTCGACGAGCTCGAGCGGTTGTCGTTGCCGTTCACCGAGGACAACGGCACGCCGCCGAGCGACGCGGAGCTGCGCATCGCGCACGCCCAGCTCGTCGGGTGGCTTGAGGGGTTGTTCCACGGGATCCAGACCACGCTGTTCGCGCAGCAGATGGCGGCCCGTGCCCAGTTGGAGCAGATGCGCAAGGCGCTGCCCGGAGGGATGACGCAGGACCACCAGCGGGCCAGCGGCTCGGGTCCCTACCTGTAGATCTTCTCCAGCACCTGCGCCACGCCGTCGTCGTCGTTCGCCGCGGTCACCTGGTCGACCGCGGCGAGCACGGCGGGGTGGGCGTTGGCGACGGCGTAGGAGGTGCCTGCCCAGGCGAGCATGGGCAGGTCGTTCGGCATGTCCCCGAACGCGATCACCTCGCTCGGCCCGATCCCGTTGGCCGACGACAGCGCGGCGAGGGCGGAGGCTTTGGTGACTCCCTGAGCGCTCATCTCGACCAGCGCCCTGCCGCTGGAGTGGGTGGTGGTCACCAGGTGGCCCACGAGCTCGTGAACGGCCGCGTGGAGGCTGTCGGGGTCCATTCCGGGATGAAGGGCCAGGAGCTTGGCGCAGGGGCGTGAGGTGAGCGTCGCCACGGCCTTGCTGTCGACGCCACCGAGTCCGAAATCGGACTCATGCGCAAAACCGCCTTCGTACTCGACCGAAAATGTCAGATCGGGCACGTTCGCTCGAAGCTGAGCGACGACCTCTTCGAGGACATCGGCCGCTATCAGATGCGACTCCACAATCCGTTCGGTGTGGAGGTCGTAGAGCAGGGCTCCGTTGGCGCAGATGGCCAGCCCGCGGTGCCGTACGGCATCGGCGACTTCCCGCATCCACCTGGGCGGACGGCCTGTGACGAAGACCAGCATGGAGCCCGCCCGCTCGACGTCGGCGAAGGCGGCGGCGGTGCGCGCGGACACGGTTCCGTCGGCGCGGAGGGCGGTCCCGTCGAGGTCGGTGGCGACGAGTCGAGGGGTCGAAGAGTGGCTCGGCATAACAGGTTCCAGTTTGCACGCTGCTGCCGATCTCCAGAAATCTTCCTAGCGAGGGGAACACCAACGCGGCGGAATGGTGTTAGATGTGATGGCGTTGTATTAGCTGATCCCGTAGTGAAAACCGGCATGAGATTGCGATTGTCTGAGCCACCCCGGGTGCTCGCTGTACGACCAACCGGGATTCGCGAGGTGCGGGTCCCATAGATTCACATCCTGAGGGAGAGCTTTTATGGCTCAGGGAACCGTCAAGTGGTTCAACGCCGAGAAGGGCTTCGGCTTCATCGCCCCGGACGGCGGTGCGCCGGACGTGTTCGTTCACTTCTCCGAGATCGTCGGCAACGGCTACCGCAGCCTTGAAGACGGGGCGCGGGTCGAGTTCGAGATCACGCAGGGACAGAAGGGGCCGCAGGCCTCCCAGGTCCGTGCCATCTGACCTGATAGCTACGAGGTGAGAGCGGGGACCATCCGGTCCCCGCTCTTTCTCGTCTCCGGGCGAGTCTCCGCGGCAGGGCCGATCCTCCGGTACGGCAGGCGCGGTCCAGCCCACCCAGGTCACCGCTGACCCCCTGTCCAGGGAGACGCTCCTCCAGCTCCGTCGGCTGAGGTCCCAGACGCGCCGCCCTCAGCGGTACACCAGCCCCGACAGCCGCCACGCCAGCCGCCTCCTGAACGCGGGCACCACCGCCAGAGCCCTCAGCAGGGCGTTCCGCAGCGGGCGCCACCGCCTGCCGACCGTGGCCAGCCCGGTGAGCTGTCCCGCGAACCTCACCACCTGCTCGGCCACGGGCCGCCGCCTGGCCGCGTAGTCGTCCAGCGGACCCTCCGAGCCGGTTCGCAACGCCTCGCCCAGTGCCTGTCCGAGCGCCGCCGCGTCCTGCAGCCCCGCGTTCATGCCCTGCCCGCCCGCCGGGCTGTGCACGTGGGCTGCGTCGCCGGCGAGCACCACCCGGCCCGAGCGGTAGGCGTCGGCCACCCTGTGGTGGACCCTGAACCGCGAGCCCCAGACGACCTCCTCGATCACCACCCTGTCCGTGGCCGGGCCGCGCTCGTCGAGCAGCTTCTGCACGAAGGCCACACCGGGCCGCTCAGGCGCCTCGTCAACGGTGGCGACGATCCTGAACGCGCCTCCGGGCAGCGGGGCGACCACCACGAGGCCCTCGGGGGAGAAGAAGAGCGCGACCTCGTCGCCGGGGACGCCGCCGCGCAGCCGTACGTCGGCCAGGGAGAACGACTCCGCGTACGTCCCGCCGGTGAACCCGATGCCCACCTGCTCGCGCACGGTGCTGTGCATGCCGTCCGCGCCGACCAGGTAGGTGGCGCGCACGCTGCTGCCGTCGTCGAAGACGGCGGTGGCGCCCTCGCCGTCCTGCTTCACCTCCACCAGCCGGTACGGCCTGGCGACCCGCCCACCGAGCTCCTCGAACCGGTCCAGCAGGATCCGCTCGGTGTCGGCCTGGGAGATCATCAGCGTGTAGGGGTAGGCGGTCGGCAGCCGGGTGAAGTCGACGGGCACCAGCACCCTGTCCCTGTCCCTGATGGTGAAGCGGGGCGAGTGGATGCCCCTGGCGGTCATGGCCTCGGTGACGCCGAGCGGCCGCAGCACTTCGAGGGTGCGGGCGTGGACGACGGCGGCCCTGGAGGTGTTGTCGCCCTCGGCCTGGTCGTCGGCGATGGTGACGTCGAAGCCCTGCTGGGCGAGGGACACGGCGACGGCGAGCCCGGTGGGGCCCGCGCCGATGACCAGGACGTCGGTGGTGCTGTTCATCTCGCGCTCCTTTGGTCAACGCTTGTTGGCATCACTATGCGCCCGCCTGGGTGGCGATGTCAACACGTGTTGGCCTACAGTTGTTGACATGAGGAGAACGTCCGAGGACACCAAGGCGGCGATCCTGGCCGCCGCCCGCGAGCGCTTCGCGGCCGACGGCTACGAGAAGGCGACGATCAGGGCCATCGCCGCCGACGTCGGGATCGACCCGGCCATGGTGATGCGCTACTTCGGCAACAAGGAGAAGCTGTTCGCCGCCGCCGCCCGCTTCGACCTGCGCTTTCCCGACCTGCCCGCGATGGAGCCCGACGAGGTGGGGGCCGCGATGGTCAGGCACTTCCTCGCGCTGTGGGAAACCAACGAGTCGCTCCAGGTGCTGCTGCGCACCGGCGTCACCAACGACGCGGCCGCCGAGCGCATGCGGGAGATCTTCGCCGCCCAGCTCGGACCCCTGGCCGCCCGCCTGTGCCCCGACCCGTCCTCGGCGCCCGTCCGCGCGGGCCTGGCGGCCTCCCAGATCCTCGGCATGGCCCTGACCCGCTACATCCTGCGGTTGCCCCCCGTGGTCGCCATGACCCACGACGAGATCGTCGCCTGGCTCGGCCCGACCATCCAGCGTTATCTGATCGATTGACTGCGTGGCGAACCGCCGGTGATCGGGGGGTTTCTAACCAGTCATGAAGTACGCCTGGTTATGCCACCCCGTGACGGTTGTCGCGGTGATCGTGCTGCTGGTCAACGACCACGTGCTCAAGCAGACCTGGCCCGGGTTCCTCACGGGCAAGCTGAGCGACGTCGCGGGCCTGGTCGTCGCGCCGCCCCTGCTGGCCCTGCTGCTGCGCCGCCGAGCCGACCTGGCGGCGGTCCTGCTCACCGGCGCGGTCTTCGCGGTCGTCAAATGTACGGAAACGGGCGCTGAGGTGGCGTCCCAGGTCTGGACCCTGGCGGCGGGCCCTTCGCGCGTCCTGGCCGATCCCACGGACCTCCTGGCCCTCCCCGCCCTGGCGCTGGCCTGGTGGGTTCGCGAGCACGCCGACACCGTCCCCACGAGGACGAGAATCGCTTTCGCAATCCCGCTCGCCGTCCTCGCCGTCACCGCCACCTCGGCCGCGCCGCCCGTTCCTGCCGCCGAGGACGTCCGCATCGAGGGAAAAACGATCGTCGCGATCGTGGGCGGGAGTGAGAGCGACAACGTCTCCCTCGACGGCGGCAGCACATGGAGCGCCCGGCGCGGCGAAGCGAGGGGCCCCGACCGGTCGGCGGCCTCCCGGCGTGAGGTACCCGGCCAATCGGCTGCCTGCGTGCCCGGTCAGGCCCAGCGGTGCTACCGGATCGTCAAGGACAGGATGAAGGTCGAACAGTCCGACGACGGTGGCGTGACATGGCGGCCGTCGTGGGAGGTGCCCAGTGGGAGGGTGGCGCTGCTGGAGCGGGCGCTGGCCCCCGAACCCTTCGACCTGCTCGGGCGCGCGACTTACGACCCCGTCAGACCGGTGACGTCCGTGGCGCTCGCCGTCCAGGACAGGCCGGGCGGGCAGCACGTCGTGGTGGTCGCCAACGGCCTCGACGGTGTGGCGGTCAGGAACCCCGCAGGCACCTGGCGGCGGCTGGGATTCTCGAAGGCAGGCGGCCTGTCCGAGGCCGATGCCACACCGCTGGACCGGTTCGGCGTGCACGTGGGGGACGAGACGACGGTCGCGGTGCTGGCCGGGCTCGGTGCGTTCGCGCTGGCGCTGGGCGTCCGCAAGCCCCGCCGAGCGGTCGCGGTCACGGTCGCCTGCACCCTCGCCGCGTGCGGATGCGCCACGCTGCTTCCACTCGGAACGGGGGTGGGAACGTGGGCGCTGCTGACGGGAGTGCTCGGCATGATGACAGTGGCCGTTACGCTGATCGTCCTGTTGGCGATCACGGGGGCGGCGGGACTGACCGCTCGGCAACTCACCGTGGCGTCCGGGGCGGGCGTGTTCACGGCGCTCGGCGTCGCCCTGCCGTTCCACGGGTGGAGCGCCGGATGGCCCGACGATTACGGGACCGCCGTCGGCCTCGCCGTACTGCTCGGGCTCGCGGCCGCGACCGCGGGCTGCGTCACGGCCCTGCGCGTGGGTAAACCCAGCCGACGGGCATCGAGCTCACGGTCAACGGCGGCTACGCGCACTGATCACGCCGTCTAGGGTGTCGGCCATGCGAACGATCTGGCGGATCGTCATGGTGTCGGCCGCCCTCGGCGGGATCGCCTGCGCGGCGGTCGCGCTCAGGAACCCGTGGTCGCGGCGTTCGCCTTCGTCGCTCTGTTCGTCGCGGCGGGCTACGGCCTCGTCGGCCTCCATCGCCTGACCTCGCGCCGGGTGGGGGGCATGCTGTGACGCCTGCCCCCCACCGAGCTACTTGGCGGGCTCCAGGACGTCGAGGCCCACGTAGGGGCGCAGCGCCTTCGGCACCACGACCGAGCCGTCGGCCTGCTGGTGGGTCTCCAGGATGGCGACGATCCACCGCGTGGTGGCGAGCGTGCCGTTGAGGGTGGCCAGGAAGCGCGGCTTGCCCTCCTTGTCGCGGAACCTGGCGCCCAGCCTGCGCGCCTGGAACTCGGTGCAGTTGGACGTCGAGGTCAGCTCCCGGTAACGACCCTGGGTCGGGATCCACGCCTCGCAGTCGAACTTGCGCGCCGCCGACATGCCCAGGTCGCCCGCCGCCGTGTCGATGATGCGGTACGGCACCTCGATCTTGGACAGCATGTCCTTCTCCCACGCGAGCAGCCGCTGGTGCTCGGCCTCGGCCTCCTCGGGCCGGCAGTAGGAGAACATCTCGACCTTGTCGAACTGGTGGACGCGGATGATGCCGCGGGTGTCCTTGCCGTACGAGCCGGCCTCGCGGCGGAAGCACGACGACCAGCCCGCGTAGCGCAGCGGCAGTTGACCGCCGTCGACGATCTCGTCGCCGTGGTAGCCCGCCAGCGCCACCTCGGACGTGCCGACCAGGTAGAGGTCGTCCTCGGGCAGGCGGTAGATCTCCTTGTCGTGGGCGACGTGGAAACCGGTGCCCGCCATGGTCTCGGGCTTGACCAGTACCGGCGTGATCATCGGGATGAAGCCCGCCTCGATCGCCTGCTGCATCGCCATGTTGAGCAGCCCGAGCTGCAGCCGCGCGCCGACGCCGCGCAGGAAGAAGAACCGCGAGCCCGAGACCTTCGCGCCGCGCTCCATGTCGATGGCGCCGAGCAGCTCGCCCAGCTCCAGGTGGTCACGCGGCTCGAAGTCGAACTGGCGCGGCTCGCCGACGGTCTCCAGCACGACGTAGTCGTCCTCGCCGCCGTGGGGTGCCTCGGGCGAGACGATGTTGGGGATGGTGCCGATGAGCTCGTCCAGCTCGACGGCGAGCTTCTCGGCCTCGGCCTCGGCCGTCTTGACCTGCGCGGCGAGCTCCTTGGCCCGCTGCAGCAGCGCCTGCTTCTCCTCGCCTGAGGCCTTGGAGACCGACTTGCCCATGGACTTCTGCTCGGCGCGCAGAGACTCGAACGAGGTCAGCGCGGCGCGTCGGCGCTCATCCAGGTCGAGCAGCGTGTCGACGACGGCGTCGTCCTCACCGCGGGCACGCTGCGACGCCCGTAGCCGGTCGGGGTCCTCACGAAGGGTACGCAGGTCAATCACAGACCAAGGCTACCGACCCGCCGTGTCAGCCCGCGCCTGCTTTCTCTCTCGTACGGCAGGCGGGGCCCAGGCCCGCCCAGATCTTGGCCGGACGCAGATCCGCCGGTGGCGACCGGAACGCGGTCACCGTCAAGGGCTGGACATTCAGGAACCGGCAAACCCCATGGCCAGACGGCGAGCGGGAGCGCACGGCTGACCCAGACGCTCGCAGCACTCCTCGAAACCCGGCGGCAGCCACTGGCCCGACAGCAGCCGGGGATGGCGCCGAAAGAACCGCACGGCCGCCAATCCGAAGATCAACGAAGCCCAGGGAGTGTGGAACTCCACGACAATCCGGCTCCCGCCTGCGCCGGTGTTCGTCTCGATCTCCACAACGCCCTCGGCCACCAGGTCGAGGCTGGTGATCTCCTCGTAGCAGATCTGCTGACGAGCGCATCCTGGCCGGTTCGACGGCGAGCAGATGTTCACCCTGCACCAGCGACAGCATGGAGGCCAGCTGGGGCAGGTCGATCGTGCCGGGATGGCGGAGGAAGCGCACGGCGATGATCTGACATGTCTGCCATAACCGTGCCTCAAAAGGGTTGAACGCCCCCCAGTTCACCATGTGGATCATGGAAGCACAGGCAATGTCCAGAACGACGTCATCTCCCGCCTGACGCCGCGCCCCCAGACACGCGGTCAGACCTGGCCCGACCTGATCCGGGTCAGCCAGTCGCCCGCCTCGGCGAAGTCGGCGTCGGCCGTACCCCTCTTGGCCTGGGGGACCACCCCGTCGGCCCGCGGATAGCTGCCGAGGAAACGCACCTCGCCGCAGATCCGGTGCAGCCCCGACAGTGCCTCGCCGACGCGCGCGTCGGACACGTGCCCCTCGAAGTCGAAGTGGAAGAAGTAGCGGCCGATGCCCTCGCCGGTGGGCCGCGACTCGATGCGGGTCAGGTTGACCCCGCGCACCGAGAACTCGGTCAGCATCTCCAGCAGGGCGCCGGGGTGGTCGTCGGTGAGGAAGACCACGAGCGTGGTGCGGTCGGACCCGGTCGGCGCGGGCAGCGGCCCCGGCCGAGACACCCTGACGAACCGGGTCTCGGTGTCGGACCTGTCGCCGATGTTGGCGGCGATCTCGACCAGGCCGTAGTGCTCGCCCGCGATGCGGGCGGCGATGGCCGCGTCGTACGGCGAGCCGGGCAGCGACACCTCCTGCGCGGCGGCGGCGGTGGAGGGCGCGGCGACGACGAACGCGTCGGGCAGCTCACGGGCGATGAACCCCCTGCACTGCGTGATCGCGGCAGGGTGGGTGTAGACGCGCTTGATGTGCGCGAGCTCGGTGCCGGGCCTGGCCAGCAGCGAGAACTGCACGGGCAGCAGCAGCTCGGCCGAGATGAGCAGGGGTTCGCCCCAGGCGAACTCGTCGAGCGTCGTGGTGATGGCGCCTTCGAGGGAGTTCTCCAGCGGAACGACCGCTCCGTCGGCCTCGCCCGAGCGGCACGCGTTGAGCGCCGCGCTGACGGTGGCGCAGGGCAGGCGCTCGGCGTCGGGCGCCATGAGCCGCAGGGCCTCCTCGGTGAAGGTGCCCTCCGGCCCGAGATAGGCGAGACGAGACATGACTACAGGGTAGTCAACGCCTCGCCATCTGTGGTTGGAACTCCGGACCGAGACCGAGCCTGGCCGCGCGCACCGCCTCCAGCTCCTCGGGCGACAGCGGCTGGGCGCCCTTGCCGCCGACCACCGGACGCACGTAGGTGCGGGTCTCGGAGCGGCCGTTGATGGAGGTGAGCACGATGCCGTCGCCCAGACCGTTGATCATCGCGACGGAGAACGAGAGGCGGCCCGTCATCTCCTCCAGCGCGTCGTAGCGGTAGACCGCCACGTCGCGGATGGCCTTGAGGTCTCCTTTGCTTTCGCTGGCCTGCCTGGAGATCATCTGCTGGCAGTCGTCGACGGCCGCGCGCGCCTGCCTGAGCGCGAGATAGCCGATGACGACGCCGCTGACCCCGGCGAGGACACCCACGACTAGCCAGAGAGTAATCAGCACATCACCAAGAGTGTCACAAGATCTGGCGTCGTTTGGGCAACCAGACGCCGAGCAGCCAGACGAGGGCGATCGCGCCGAGTCCGTAGCCGTTCTGCACGATCTTTCCGATGACGGGGCTGACGACCGGGATGTCCGCCGCCTTGATCGCCACGCCCCACCAGGGGATCGGCACCACGTAGTAGAGCCACACGCCGACCGCGACGCGCAGCCGTACGACGTCGTGGCCGGTGCCGACCAGCGCGCCGAGGACGACCACCACCCAGGCCAGGTGGTGGATCCACGCCACGGGCGACAGCAGGACGGCCATCAGGCCGACCAGCGCGACGGAGGTCATGAGGTCGCCCCTGTCGAGGGCCTGCTTGGCGAAGCGGAAGCCGTACCACGCGACGACGGCGACGAGCGCGAGCCACAGCGCCGACGTCAGCCAGTCGGGCAGGTAGAGCCTGATCAGCATGCCGCGCATCGACTGGTTGGTGGTGGCGGCGTTCGCGCCGAGGCGCTCGGGGTCGAGCAGCGCCCTGAACCAGAAGTCGACCGAGTCGCGGGGGATGACCGCGAACGGCATGAGCGTGAACACCGCCGTGCTGAACGTCGCCATCCAGAACGTCTTCCACTGCCTGGTGACCAGCAGGTAGATCAGGAAGACGCCGGGGGTGAGCTTCACCGCCGCGGCCAGCCCGATCAGGAACCCGCGCGGCCACCACGGCCGCTTGGCCACGCAGTCGGCCAGGCACAGCGCCACCAGCAGGATGTCGACCTGCCCGAAGCGCACCTGGTCGCGGATCGGCATCAGGTACGCGCACGCGACCATCAGGAACGCGAACACCAGCGGGTTCCTGTTCACCTGCCGGAACGCGAAGCCGACGGTCACGGCCAGCGCGGCGTAGACGCCGGCCGTCCACACCCACTGCGCGGTCTCCCACGACATCCACGCCAGCGGTACGGCCAGCAGCGCCGCGACCGGCGGATAGGTGAACGGCAGCAGCTGCGGCGCGGGGGTGAAGAAATCGTAGACGGGGCGCCCCTCCAGCACCATCCGCCCGCCCGTACGGTAAACGTCGAGGTCGACCAGGCGCTGGTCGTCGGCGTTGGTCAGCCACGTCTCGACCAGCGGCCACACGGCCAGCGCGACGAGAAGCGCGGCCAGCGGCCACAGCCACCACCGTCGCCCGAGCGAGGGCACTGCACCACCTGTCACGATGTGGCACGTTACCGTGGTCCAACCGATCGAGGGCGCTGACTGTGCTGACCACCGGGGGTCCCGCCATGCCGCACCGCACCCTGGCACGCCTGTGCCTGGGCCTGCTCGCCGTGCTCGCCACCGTCATGGGGGCGAGCCCTGCGCTGGCGTCCCACGCCCCCGCGCAGGCGAGGGTGCTGGCCGCCTCCGCGCAGGCGCGGGTGGCGGTCATCGGGGTGCCGGGGCTGGAGTGGCGCGATCTGGATCCCAAGCTCACCCCTCGGCTGTGGCGGCTGGTCGGCGAGGGCGCGTCGGCCTCGCTGTCCACGAGGGTGGTGCCGCCGCCGAACAGGGGGACCTCGTGCCCCATGGCGGGGTGGCTGACGGTCTCGGCCGGTCAGCGGGCCGGAGCTCCCGGGTGCGAGCTGCCCCGTCCGCCCGTCGGTGGGACGGTCTCCGGCTGGGCCGAGCTGACGGCCTTCCAGTCGACGACCGGCTACAACGCGGTGCTCGGCACGCTCGGCCAGGCCGTCGCCTACGCGGGCGGCAAGGTGGCGGCCATCGGGCCCGGCGCGGCGCTTGGCGCGGCCGACAAGGCCGGGCGGGTGCCCCACTACGCGGCCACCCCCGAGGAGCTGACCGATCCCGCCTCCTTCGACCTGCTGGTGATGGAGGCCGACGCGCTCGCCGCCCGCTGGAACCTCCAGCCGCGCGACGCCGACGGTGTCCCCGCCGACCTCTCCCCGATGGACCGGCGGGTGGCCGCCGCCAACGCCGACCGCCGGATCGGTGGCTTCGTCGACCGGCTGCCGCCCGGCACCACGGTCCTGGTCGCGGGCCTGTCCGACACCTCGGGGGCGGCGCAGCTCCACGTCGCCCTCGCCAAGGGGTCGCCGTTCCGCCACGGCCTGCTGACCGCCGCCTCCACCCGCCAGGACGGGCTGGTCACGATCACCGACGTGACCGCGACCGCGCTGCGCCTGCTCGGCATCGAGCGTCCGGCCGGGGCGGTCGGCAGAACGTGGGAGAACGACGGCTCCGCACCGCCCACGGTCGCGGAGACCGTCGCCACGCTCGCCGACCAGAACCTGGCCAGCCAGGTGCTCCGCGAGGTGAGAGGGCCGTTCTTCGCGGTCTTCGTGGCGGTTCAGGTGCTCTTCTACGCGGTCGCCGCGATCGTCCTGCGCCGCCGCAGATCGACCGCACCGAAGGCGGCTCCCGACGCGGCCGCCTCGCGGGTGCTGGTGGCCGTCCAGGTGGTCGCGGTGCTCAGCGGGTCGGTCGCGGTGGCCACCTTCCTGGCCCAGCTCGTGCCGTGGTGGAGCGTGGGCGGGCCGATGGCCGCACTGATCGTCACGATCCTGGCCATCGCCGGGGTCATCACCGGGCTCGCCTTCGCGGGCCCCTGGCGTACCCACGTATTGGGGCCGCTGACCGTCGTGGCCGGCATCACCTCGCTGGCGCTGGTCCTCGACGTCATGACCGGCTCCACGCTGCAGGTCAACGCCGTCACCGGCTACGAGCCGGTCACCGGAGGCCGCTTCTACGGCTTCAGCAACATCGCCTTCGCCGTGTGCGCGACCGGCACGATCCTCGCGCTGGCAGGTGTCGCCTCGTGGCTGCTCGGCCGCCTGTCGAGGCCGCTGGTCGTGCTGCTGTGCGCCGCCTACGGAGCTTTCGCCGTGTTCGCCGACGGCTGGCCGGGGTGGGGCGCCGACTTCGGCGGGGTTCCGGCGTTCGTGACCGGGCTCGCCGTCTTCCTCATCCTGCTGTCGGGCCGCAAGGTGTCGTTGGTCAAGCTGGTGCTGGTGGGGCTCGCGGGCGCCGCCCTCATCGGGGCCATCGCGTTCGCCGACTGGCTACGGCCCGCCGACCAGCGCACCCACCTCGGCACGTTCATCCAGCAGATCATCGACGGGGAAGCGCTGACCGTGGTGTGGCGGAAGTTCAGCTCGATGATCGGCATCACCGTCGGCAACTGGCAGCTGACCCTGCTGTCGCTGGTGGCGCTGGCGTTCCTGTTCTTCGTGCTGGACCGGCCCTCGCGGTGGGGCGCCTCCGCGCTCGGCCGCGCCTACGGCTTCGCGCCCACCCTGCGCGCCGGCCTGTTCGGAGCGCTGACCTGCGCCTTCGTCGGGTTCCTCGTCAACGACTCGGGCATCGCGATCCCCGCCATGGCGTTGACGGTCGCGGTGCCGCTCACTCTGGCCGCGTGCGTGCGCGCGCTCCAGCTCGCCACGCCCACCACCCAAGACCCGCCGTCAGCGCCAGCAGCAGCCACGGCACCACCTGCGCCCTGACGACCGTCGTCAGCCACGCCAGGTCATCGGGCTGGGCCTCGACCCTCGCGGGCAGGTAGGCCAGCGACAGCATCGTGAGATGGCCGACGAGGAAGAGCTCCACCCCCGAGGCTGCCAGCATGGCCACCAGCGCGAACGCCAGCCCGTCGTACCAGGGCAGGATGTACGGCGTGGCGAACACGTACGCCACGACCAGCACCGCCGCCACCCGCACCGCGTCGGCGGGCGGTCGCCACAGCCTGAACAGCGCCCACGCCAGCAGCGCCATCACGACGAACGCGCCGACCTGGATCTCGCCCCGGTAGGCGCTGCCCGTGCCGACGACGGCCTGCAGCCCGCCCTGGACGAGCCTCCAGAACGAGGCCAGCGAGATCGCCTTGCCCGCCCTGCTGACCTGGTCGAAGGCGTGGCCGCCGGCCCACAGGTAGCCCGCGCCCGCCACGGCCAGCGCCGTACCCGCGACCAGCGCCAGGCGCTTGGGACGGCGGCGCAGCTCCCACGCGGGGCCCAGCGCGACGAGACCGGCGTTGAGCTTCACCGCCACGCCGAGCCCGAGCATCACCCCCGTCGTGGCCGTGCCGTTCAGCACCAGGGCGGCCACCATGAAGGCGATCGCCAGCGTGTCCACGTGGAGGCCCGCCACGAGCTGGTACAGCAGCAGCGGGTTGGCCGTCCACAGCAGCGCCGCCCGCCACCGCAGGGCCGGGTCGGCGCGGGTGAAGCGGTCGAGCAGCAGCCCCGTCGCGATGAACGCAGCCGCGTTGACCAGCGCGAGCACGAAGATCGTCAGCCGGACGGAGTCGCCACCGATCCAGCTCGTCAGCGCCTGGACGGCCGTGGCGACAGGGCCGTAGACGCTGGGCTCCTCTCGCCACGGCTGCTCCACCGCCGCCGCGACGGGGTCGCCGGGCAGGTCGACCGCGCCGTGGGCGTAGGGGTCGAGGCCGAGCGTGACCATGCGGCCGTAGGCGGCGTAGTTGAGATGGTCGGCCGAGCCGGAAGGCGGCAGGAAGGCGAGCACCGCGGCGGCGACGCAACCGGCCATGACCAGGCCGCGGGTGAACCGCGCGGACGGGATCGCGCGGCTGCCGAGCGCCCAGAACAGCCCGAGCCCACCGACCACGATGGCGAGCGCCCCGAGCGCGACGACGAGGTGCGGCGCGGGGTGGACATCGAGCGAGTACGGCGGCTGCCACGCCGGTCCCGGCAGCCCCGGGACCATCGCCGAGGGGCCGAGCAGCCCGATCGTCATCGTCAGCAGGACGGACACGGCGATGAGCGCGAGGGCGGCGAACCCGGCCGACGTGGGCCTGGGCTCGGTTCCCGCCTGCGATGTCACCCGGAAATTCCAGCACATCATCAGCAGCACTCACGCCCGGCCGTCACCCGCCACCCCGTCCCGGCCCTCTGCGGTGGCTCCGGACCTTGCGGTGGTCCCTCTTCGTGCGGTGACCCCGGCACTCGGGACACGGCGGTATCGGCGCTCCTCGACCGCTGGCGCCGGGATTCGGTCTGGCCGAAAACGGCGGTCAGAGGCGGATCTTGGCCAGGTTGTCCCTGATCACCGGCTCGCGTACGGCCAGCGCCCGCGCCACGTCCCGAAGCTGACGCGCCCGATGCAGTTGCGCCCGCCAGTCGGTGCCGGTCGCGCGATGGGCCATGTCCACCTCGACCTCCACCACCCTGAACCCCTTGCGCACCAGGTCGATGGTCAGCGCCGTCTCCACGCCGAACCCGTGCGCCAGCGGCCTGGCCGCCTCGAAGGCCTCCCTCGTCAGGCAGCGCTGCCCGTTGAGCGGCTGGGCGGTGGTGAAGCCGGACGCCCGTTTGATCCCGTCGCGCGCCAGGCGGACCACGATGCCGTGGCCGCCCAGCTTGACCCGGGTGGCGAAGACCGCGATGGTCATGTCCGCCTCCCCGGCGCGCACCGGCTCCACCAGGGCGGAGGCGGCGCGGGCGGTGTCGCCGAGGTCGGCGTCGAGGAACAGCAGATGCCTGGGCGTCGGCCCGTCGAGCAGCCGCACCGCCTCGGCACCGCTCTCCATCGCGCCGGCCTTGCCGCGGTTGCGGCTGTGCCGTACCACCCGGGCGCCCGCCGCGCGTGCGACCCTGCCCGTCTGGTCGGTCGAACCGTCGTCGACGACCACGACGAGATCGACGCCCGGCAGGTCCATGGCCGCGGCCACGGTCGCGCCGATGCGGTCGGCCTCGTCCTTGGCAGGGATGACGACCGCTGTGTCCGTCACGAGCCCTCGGAGATCAGCAGCTCCTCGGGCACTTCCTCGTGCACGGTGAAGACCGAGTCGAGGCCCGTGACCTGCAGAATCTTTCGTACGGCAGGCCGCGGCGCGGCGACCTCGAACTGCCCGCCACGCTCCCTCACCCGCTTGAGCGCCGAGAGCAGCACGTTCATCCCTGTGGAATCGCAGAAATCCACGAGGGACATGTCGATGACCACACGGGTGGGCCCTTCCTGCAGTAGTCGGGTGAACTCCGACTGCAGGCGGGGCGCCGTGTACAGGTCGATTTCACCGGCGATCGCCACGAGGGCGTGGCCGGCATGTGATCGAGTCGAGACCTTGAGCTCCACATGGGCAGGCTAGCGGCGCTGAGGCTCTGGGTCACGT
The DNA here is from genome assembly GCF_042754765.1 of Nonomuraea sp. NPDC059194. Lineage (NCBI taxonomy): Bacteria > Bacillati > Actinomycetota > Actinomycetes > Streptosporangiales > Streptosporangiaceae > Nonomuraea > Nonomuraea sp. NPDC059194. The sequence goes on from NZ_JBHZBH010000007.1 coordinate 90,478, forward strand.
TCTCACGCCGATAGGGAGCGGTCGGGTTTTTGTCCCCCGTTTCGGCCTCATGAAAACGCTGAGTGCGCGAAGCTTGACACTATGAAACCGGTGCGCGGCCGGGCCCGTCGGGGGAGGTAGCCATGAACGATGATCACCTGGAGGACCCACTCCGTCTCCGACTACGCGAGCACCTGGAGGTCCTGCGGCTCCGCGCCGAGAAATCCGCTTCGTGGCGCGAGGAGACCAGACGGCTGCGCAGCCTGGTCAATCTCGAGGGGTTCGTCCCCATCCGCACACGTTTGTCATCCGAGGATCTCGACTTCCTCGCCGACGCCCGCGACGATCTGCTGACGTTCGCGCAGCTCGGGCTGCGGCTGCTGGACCTGCACCAGCCGCGCGACGCGGGCGGCATCACCAGCGACACGGCCCACCCGATCCTGCGCTGTCGCAGCTGCATGTGGCGCTGGCCGTGCCCGACGTTCCGCGCGTTCACCGACTCGTTCGAGGAAACCAGCGACCTGCCCGAGTCCGCCTGACGACCCTCCCACGACCCGCCCCACGATGCTTCCCTACCCGCTCCCCGACAGCGGGCCGATCTTGGGGCGGCGGCCCACGGTCCTTCCCCACCGGCTCCCCCGCAGCGGACTGACCTGCCCCTACTCACTCCTGGGGCGGGCGGCTCACGGTCCTTCCTACCCGCGCGGCGAGGACGAGCCTGCCGTACCGAGAGACCGTCTTTCCGCGCATCACATGAATGAGCCCTGATAACCAGGCGGGTCAGTCGAAAGATGTAGGTCGATCTCGGCATCTCGCAGGAAGCCTGGGGCTCGGGCCCTCGTTAGCGTTGGGGCATCACGTTCCCCGCGATCGAAAGAGGTTCTCATGGGCTCCGCGCGCAAGACGCTGCTCACCGGTCTGGCCACGTTCGTGGCCGGGTTGGCGCTGTGGTTGTTCGGGCTCGACGTGGAGATCGTGGTGTTCACGCCCTCGAAGATCGGTGTGATCCTGATGGTCGTCGGTGGGCTGGAGACGCTCTGGGGGGTCTACAAGATCGTGCGCGGCGAGGAGGCCGAGCGAGCCTAGGCGTTGCCGAACGTCATCCCCCGGGCCTCGGCGTAACGCTCGCGCAGCTCCGGGGTGGGGTCGGCCTCGTACGTCGAGGGTGAGCCCGTCGACCACTCAGGGGGTTCCGCGCCGCCCGACAGGAGCCAGGCCGCCTGCCTCGCCGCCCCGTCGGCGACGTACTCGCCAGGGGGCGGGACGACCAGGGGACGGCCGAAGACGGTGGGAGCGATGCGCCTGACCGCCTCGGATCGCGCGCCGCCGCCGATCAGCAGGACCCGGCGCGGGGTGAGGCCGAGCGCGTCGAGGGCGTCGGCGAGGCCGCAGAGCATGCCCTCGACCGCCGCGCGCGCCAGATGGGCGGGCGTGGACGTGGACAGGCGCAGGCCGTGGAGGGCTCCTGCGGCGTGGGGGAGGTTGGGGGTGCGCTCGCCCTCCAGGTACGGCACCAGCGTCAGCCCGTCGGCCCCTGGAGGCGCCTGAAGGGCCAGGGAACCCAGCTCGTCCAGCGGGACGCCGAGCATCGCGGCAGCCGCGTCGAGGACTCTGGCCGCGTTGAACGTGCACACCAGGGGCAGGAAGCGTCCCGTGGCGTCGGCGAACCCCGCCACCTGGCCGCCGGTGTCCCGGCTGGGCGTGTCGGTGACGGCGAACACGGTGCCCGAGGTGCCGATGGACACGACGACGTCGCCCGGCCGCGCGCCTACGCCGAGGGCGGCCGCCATGTTGTCCCCTGTGCCGGCGGCCAAGGGGATCCCCGCCGGAATGCCGAGGTCGCCGGCCACCCCGGGGGACACGCGGGGGTGGAGGGCGCCGGTCCTTCCGGGGGTGGCGGCGGGGGCGAGGACGCGGGGGAGGAGGGGGACCGCGCCGAAGGCGGTCTTCAGCAGGTCCTCGCGGTAGGCGCCGGTGATGGGCGACCAGTAGCCGGTGCCCGAGGCGTCCCCCCTGTCGGTGGTGAGGCTCTCCAGCCCGCGCGCGCCCATGAGCCGCCAGGTGAGCCAGTCGTGCGGCAGGCACACCGCCGCCGTGCGGGCGGCGTGGTGGGGCTCGTGGGTGGCCAGCCACCGCAGCTTGGCGATCGTGAACGAGGCCACGGGCACGCTGCCCACTGCCTCGGCCCAGGCTCGCGCACCCAGGGAGGCCACCAGCTCTGCGGCGGCTCCCGCGGAGCGGGTGTCGTTCCAGAGCAACGCGTCGCGCACGACCCGCCCCGACTCGTCGAGGCAGACCATGCCGTGCTGCTGGCCGGCCACGCTGCTGGCGGCGACGTCGTCGAGGCCGCCCGCCGCCTCGATCGCCGACAGCAGCGCGTTCCACCAGTGGGCCGGGTCGATCGAGGTGCCGTCGGGGTGAGCGGCCCTGCCCTGGCGTACCAGCGCGCCCGTCGCCGCGTCCCTGATGACGATCTTGCAGCTCTGGGTGGAGGAGTCGACGCCCGCGACGAGTGTCACCCGCGCACGCCCAGCAGGTGTTCGAGAGCGAGCTGGTTGAGACGGGAGAAGTGGAAGCCGCGCAGAGCGGCTGCGTCGGGGTCGAAGTCGTCGGCGGCCAGGTCGGCGACGGTCTCGCCGGGCGCCATGGTGGGCTGGGCCAGCTCGTCGACGCGGGAGGCGGCCAGCGCCTCCTGGACCTCGGGGTCGGCCCTGAAGGCCCTGGCCTTCTCGCGCAGGATCAGGTAGGTGCGCATGTTGGCGGCAGCCGACACCCACACGTCCTCGGCGTCGTCGGTGCGTGCCGGCTTGTAGTCGAAGTGGCGGGGGCCGTCGTAGCCGCCGTGCTCCAGCAGGTCGACCAGGAAGAACGCGCTCTTCACGTCGCCGTGGCCGAAGACGAGGTCCTGGTCGTAGCGCGGGCCGTGCTGGCCGTTGAGGTCGATGTGGAACAGCTTGCCGTGCCACAGCGCCTGCGCGATGCCGTGGACGACGTTGAGGCCCGCCATCTGCTCGTGGCCGACCTCGGGGTTGAGCCCGACGAGCTCGGGGTGTTCGAGGGAGTTGATGAACGCCAGGGCGTGGCCGATCGTCGGGAGCAGGATGTCGCCGCGCGGCTCGTTGGGCTTGGGTTCGATCGCGAACCTGATGTCGTAGCCCTTGTCGATCACGTACGCTGCCAGGACGTCCATGGCCTCCTTGTAGCGGGCCAGCGCGGACCTGATGTCCTTGGCCGCGTCGGACTCGGCGCCCTCGCGCCCTCCCCAGCACACGTAGGTCGTCGCGCCCAGCTCGGCGGCCAGGTCGAGGTTGCGGATGACCTTGCGGATGGCGTGGCGGCGCACGTCGCGGTCGTTGCTGGTGAAGGCGCCGTCCTTGAACACCGGGTGGGTGAACAGGTTGGTGGTCGCCATCGGAACCTTCAGCCCGGTCTCGCCCAGCGCCTTCTTGAACGCCGCCACCGCCCTGTCCCTGTCGGGCTCGGTGGCCAGCAGGTCGTCGTCGTGGAAGGTGACGCCGTAGGCGCCGAGCTCGGCCAGCCTGTGCACGCTCTCCACCGGGTCGAGGGGCGCCCTGGTGGCGTCGCCGAACGGGTCGCGCGCCTGCCAGCCGACCGTCCACAGGCCGAAGCTGAACCGGTCGTCGGGGGTGGGATCGTACATGGCGTCTCCCAATTAGTTTGGACTACCGCCTAATCCTGTGACGGATGTCCTGGGAGGTCAAGGTGGTCACAGCCCCGACGGGTCGCGCCCCACGCTGATCTCCTCGGCGATCCTGCGGATCTCGGGCGCCGAGATGCCGGGCGCCTGGGGCAGATGCCTTGCCAGCGCGGCCATCACGACCGGCACCGGCTGCCCGGCGAACCTGGCCGCGATCACGTGGACCGCCTGGAAGAGCTGCCTGTCGTCGTGCATCGTCCGCCCCTTCTCCGTGGATGTCCCCGGGGTACGGTACGGCCTGCCACCGACACTTTCGCGCTACGACTCCAGGGTTTTCCGCACCGCCGTACAGATGTCGTCGAGCTGGGCGACCTGCTCGGGGGTGAGGGCGTCGAACAGGCTGCGCCGTACCTCCTCGACGTGGCCGGGCGCGGCGGCGGCCAGGGCCGCGAACCCGGCGTCGGTGAGCTGGGCGACGTTGCCGCGCCGGTCGGCCGCGCACGGGCCGCGGCGCACCCAGTCGCGCTCCTCCAGCCGGGCGACCGCGTGGGACAGGCGGCTCTGGGACGACTGCGCCCTGCGGGCCAGCTCGTGCATGCGCATCGAGCGGTCCGGCGCCTCGGAGAGGGCCACGAGGATCATGTAGTAGGTGTGCGGCATGCCCGCCTCGCGCTGGAGCTGCCGGTCGAGCGCCTCCTGGACGAGCTGGGTCACGGCCAGGTAGTTGCGCCAGGTGCGCTGCTCGTCGTCGTCCAGCCATCGGGTCATGCATTCAGTTTACTTGAACTCTCATCTATATTGGGTGTTATGCCGGTACAACGCCTGAACCATGCCGTTCTTTACGTCCGCGACGTCGAGCGCAGCGTCGCCTTCTACCGCGAGGCCCTCGGCTTCGAGGTGGTCATGAGCATGCCGGGGGCGGCCTTCCTACAGGCCGAGGGCTCCAGCAACGACCACGACCTCGGCCTGTTCCAGATCGGCGCGCAGGCGGGCCCCTCGTCCGCCGGGCGCTCGACCGTCGGCCTCTACCACCTGGCCTGGGAGGTGGACACGCTGGAGGAACTCCAGCGCATCGCGGCCAAGCTGGGCGAGCTCGGCGCGCTGGCGGGCGCGTCCGACCACTCCACGACCAAGGCCCTGTACGCCAAGGACCCCGACGGGCTGGAGTTCGAGGTCTCGTGGCTGCTTCCGGCCTCCCTCGTCACCGAGGACGTCCTGGCCGCCCGCTCCACCATCAGGCCGCTGGATCTGGCCGCCGAGATCGAGCGGTACGGCGGGCGGACGCGCGGGGGCGTGGGCGTGTCCTTCGCGTAACCTGGTGGGTATCCGAACAATCTGTTTGGAGCACGACCATGCGAAGCGACCCTGATCACGTACTCGACGCCATCGACGGCGTCGTGGAGGACTGGGAGAGTCTGAGCGCGGACTCGATGCGCTGGGCTCCTCCGGAAGACAAACCGGATAGCACGCCCGAGTTCCTGCGGGAGATGTCGGAGACCTTCGGCCCCGTCGCCACCACCTTCATGCAGGCCCTGCGCCCGCTGGGGGAGGCGGTGCTGCGGCCCCTGGCCGACTTCTTCGACAACGTCGGCTTCGTCGGCGAGGCCCCTGAGGGGATCTGGGACATCGAGGAGCAGGAGACGGCCTGCCAGTGCCTGTGCTTCAGGCATCCGGACCAGCCCGACATCTGCGCGGGGACGGTCGCCGCGGGCGTCCGGATCTGCGCCCCCTGCCGCGACGCCCTCTGACGCCCCTCTCGTTCGGGCTCATCCTGTACGGCGAAGCCGGGTTGAGCCCACCGTGGTCACTGGTATCCGCCCGTCCATCACGCGTGCTCCAGCGGGACTCCGGCCGCTCGCCGTCACGTCGCCTGCCCAACGGAAAGCAGGATTCCCTTTGGCGTGCCCGGCCTCCGGCGGGACCCTCTGAGGGCAGGCCTTGGGCTCCGGAGGGCAGGGGGGATTCGCGGAGGGGGCGGGGGCTCCGAAAACGGGTGGGATCCTTTGAAGGCGGGTTGGGGCTCCGGGAAAGACGGGCCGGGGATGTCGGGGTTGCCTCGGGGGTGTCTCAGGGGTGGCGCCGGATGGCGTGTGGGCCGTTACGCGCGATCGTCGAGTCATGGCCCCGCTGAAGAGGTTGTACCCGCTCCTCGCCTGCTCGCTGATCCTGTTCTCGGTCGTGGCGATCGTGGTCGGCCAGTTCGACCCCGATCCCTCCCTCGACCCGATGAACGTGACGATCAGCGAGTACGCCGTGGCCGACCGCGGGGGCGTCACGGAGGTGGCGATGGCGGTGATGGGCCTGGGCTCGTTCGCGTTGCTGGCTGGACTGCGGGGCGCGGGGGCGCCCGTCAGGGGCATGCCCGAACGGCTCATGACGGTGTGGAGCGGGGCTCTGTTCGTGGCGGCGATCATCCCCACCACACCGCTCGGCATGGACCTGACGCTCACCGCGCAGATCCACCGCTACGTGTCGGTGGCCGCGTTCGTCAGCCTGCCGCTGGCGGCGGTGCTGCTGGTGCCGAGGCTGGCCGCGGACGAGCGGTGGAAGGCGGTGGCCAGGCCGGTGGAGTGGCTGGCGCTGGCGGGCGGTCTCGGCGTGCTGGCGATCACCTACGTGGCGCTGCCCGGTGACCGGGTCATGATCGGACTGGTCGAGCGGGGGCTGCTGGCGGCCGAGGTGGCGCTGCTCGGGGTGCTGGCGGCGCGGTTGGTCCACCTCCAGTGGGCCAGGCTGAGGGCCACCTCACTTGCCCCTATTTCCTGACATGTCACAACTTTCTCACGAATGAGAGAAGATTTTCGCTTAGCGCGGTGCTATTCTCTCCCGCGATCTCTCTACGGGAGCGGGTGTCATGGCATCGAGCAGATCCATACGATTCAAGATCGCTACCCTGCTCGTCGTCCCCTTGGTGTCTCTCGTAGCACTCTGGGGGTTCGCGGCCAGCACCACCGCCGGTGAGGCGCTCAACCTGCTGAAGGTCGACACCGTCTGGGGCGGCGTGATCAACGGCGCGGACACCATGGTGTTCAACCTCCAGCGGGAACGGCTGGCCACGGCCGAGCGGCTGGCGCGCACCGTGACGGGCGCGACCACGCTGGCCACCGCGCGCACCGAGACCGACAAGGCGCGCAGGCAGTTCGTCAAGAGCGCGAACTCCGACGACACGCAGTCGGCCCTCTCGCCTGACATGAAGGCCCAGCTCAGGGTGGTCATCGCGCAGATCGACCGGCTGGACGACATCAGAAGGCTCGCCGACGAGGGCCTGATGGCCCCTTCGCGGCTCGTCACGGACTACGCCGCGATCTCCGACGCGATCTACCGCCTGTACGGCACGTTCGCGCTGAGCACTGATGTCACCCTCTACCAGCAGGCCAACGGCGTGATCGCGGCCGAGCAGGCGCGCGAGCTGCTGCACCGCCAGCACACGCTGGTCGTCGCCACGCGCGGCAGCCTCAGCGCGTCCGACCGCGAGCTCCTGGCCCGGCTGGAGGGCGCCCGCACGCTGCAGTTCGACAAGGCGAGGGCCGAGCTGGACGGCGAGCTGCGCCAGCCGTTCGACACGCTGGCGGGCTCGCCGCAGTACCTCGTCATGCAGGGCACGATCACCTCGATGCTGTCGGGCGTCAGGCACGACATCGCCGACTGGCGCTCGACGGCCGACCCCGTGCTGAAGAACTACACCGAGGGCACCTGGGACGCGGGCGAGAAGCTGCTGAGCCGGATGGAGCCCGCGGGCATGGCCATCCTGGTGCGCGCGCTCGTCGCGGGCGTCATCGGCCTCCTCGCGGTCGCCTTCTCGATCTTCATCTCCATCAGGGTCGGCCGGGTCGTCACCACCGAGCTGGCCACGCTCCGCCGTACCGCGCTGGAGCTGGCGGAGATCCGGCTGCCGCGGGTGGTCGCGCGGCTGCGCGGCGGTGAGAGCGTCGACGTGGCGGCCGAGGCGCCGCCGATCGTCGTCGCGGCCATGGCCACCAGCGAGATCAAGGACCTGGCCACCGCCTTCGACAGCGTGCAGAGCACCGCCGTGGAGGCCGCGGTCGAGCAGGCCAGGATGCGCGAGGGCGTCGCGCTGGCGCTGCGCAACCTCGCCCGCCGCAGCCAGGGGCTGCTCCAGCGCCAGCTCAAGCTCCTGGACGGCATGCAGCGCGAGGCGGAGGACCCCGAGGCGCTGGAGAACCTGTTCAGGCTCGACCACCTCACCACCCGCATGCGCCGCCACGCCGAGGGCCTGGTGCTGCTGTCCGGCGGTACGGCGGGCCGCAAGTGGCGCGGCACCATCCCGATCGAGGACGTGCTGAACGGCGCCGCCGCCCAGGTCGAGGACTACACCAGGGTCCGCGTCTACCCGATGCCCGAATGCGGCGTCTCGGGCGGCGCCGTGGCCGACCTCATGCACCTGTTCGCCGAGCTCATGGAGAACGCGACCGTCTTCTCCTCCCCTGAGAACGAGGTGTCGATCAGGGGCGAGGTGGTCGCCAAGGGCTTCGCGGTCGAGATCGAGGACCGCGGGCTCGGCATGTCCGTCCAGGACCGCCAGGCGATCAACGCGCGGCTGGCGGGCCCGCAGGAGTTCGACGCCTCCCACACCGAGCGGCTCGGCTTCGCCGTCGTCGGCATGCTCGCCGCCCGGCACGGCGTGAGCGTGACGCTGAAGCATTCGCCGTACGGAGGGACCACGGCGATCGTGCTCATCCCGAACGCGCTCACCGAGGAGCTGCCGTCCATCGAGGCCCCGCAGGCGCCGAGGATCCAGGACAGGGTGCGCCCGATCAGGAGGGAGGGCGCGCCGGACCTGCCGCGCAGGACGCGGACCTCCCGCAGGGTCGACGTCAGCGTCGAGCGGATCGACGTGCCTGAGCCCCAGCCCGCGCCCGAACCCGCCGTCAGGGGGCCGTTCGAGGACGCCAAGCCACGAGGGCCCTTCGAGGCCGTCAAGGTACGGCCCCTGGCCGCTCCCACGCCGGTCGAGCCCGTCGAGGCCGAGCCCGTCGACCCTGCACCTCTCGACGGGGCCCCCACGGTGCTGCCCCGCAGGGGCGCCTTCGCCGAGGTGGCCGACGCCCCCACGGTCCTTCCCCGCAGAGGCGCGTTCGCCGAGCCCGCCGGCGGAGACGCGCCCGCCGTACTGCCCCGCAGGGTACGGCAGGCCAACCTGCCGCCCCGCCTGGCCCAGCAACCCAGCCCCCCACCCCAGGAACAGCCCGCTGACGAGCGCTCCCCCGAAGAGACCAGGGCACTGCTGTCGTCCCTGCAGTCGGGGTGGCAGCGTGGCCGTCAGGACAGCGAACAGGATGGGTCATGAGCGAGCCGAGCGAGGCAGTCGACGATCACGGCACGGGGGGCGAGATGGAGTGGGTGGACGAGGAGGCGGGGCCGGTCGTCAGGCCCTACGCCATGACCAGGGGGCGCACGAGGCCGTCGTCGTCATCGGTCGACCTGCTGTCGGTGGTCGCCTCGACGGGCGCGCCCGTGCCGTCACAGGCCGATCTGGGCTCGCAGCACCGGCGGCTGCTGGAGTACGTTTCGATGGGCCGTACCGGGCCGGTGGTGGAGGTCGCGTCGGAGACGGGGCTGCCGGTGGGCGTGGTGCGGGTGCTGCTCGCCGACCTGCTCGATCACGGGCTGATTCTGGTGCGGCCGCCGGTGCCGACGGCCGCCTCGCCTACGGAAAGCCTGCTGCGTGAGGTGATCAACGGGCTCCGGGCGCTGTGAGGGTCCTGAGCGAGTGCTCGACGAGCGAGATCATGACCTCCTTGGCGGAGGCGCGCCTGCGCACGTCGCACAGCAGGACGGGCACGTCGTCGTCCAGGTCGAGGGCGATCCGCACGTCCTCGACGCTGTGGGTGGCCGCGCCGTCGAAGCAGTTGACGGCGACCACGAACGGTGTGCCGCGCTGCTCGAAGTAGTCGATCGAGGGGAAGCAGTCGGTCAGCCGGCGGGTGTCGGCGATCACGACGGCGCCGAGCGCGCCGTAGGACAGCTCGTCCCACATGAACCAGAAGCGTTCCTGCCCTGGGGTGCCGAACAGGTAGACGACCAGGCCCTCGCGGATGGTGATCCGGCCGAAGTCCATGGCGACCGTGGTGGTGGTCTTGCCCTCCACGCCGTCGAGGTCGTCGACACCGACGCCGATGTCGGACAGCACCTCTTCGGTGCGCAGCGGCTTGATCTCGCTGATGGCGCCGACCAGGGTGGTCTTCCCCACGCCGAATCCGCCGGCGATGAGGATCTTCAGCGCTACGGGATCCTCAGAGAGCCCGGAGTCCATTGATCACTTCCTTGAGAATGCGCTCACTCGGACGTGGCCCTGCCGAGGTGGCCACCGAGATGAGGCCGTTGTCGCGCAGGTCGCCGAGTAAGACCCGGACGACGCCGACCGGCAGGTCGAGCTCGGCGGCCACGTCGGCCACCGAGATGGGGGTGCTGGCCGCGCGCAGGATCGCCTCCTGCTCGGGCCCGAGCCCCGCGGCGGACCCCTCGGCTGAGGCGGGATCCGTCGCGGTGACCATCGCGATCAGGTCGAGGTTAGCCCCTGACGAGCGGGTTCTACCCCGGATCAGAGCATAAGGCCGGACGAAGGGTCCGGCCTCCTCGTCCATCCACTGGTTCATGACACGCGGGGATTAGTCGAGATGTGCTGGCCGACACGCTTGACCAGCATCGCCATCTCGTAGGCGATGTGGCCGACGTCGGCGTCGGAGTTGGCCAGCACTGCCAGGCACGTGCCCTGGCCGGCGGCGGTCACGAACAGGAACGCCGCCTCCATCTCCACGATGGTCTGGCGCACGTCGCCGCCGCCGAAGTGGCGTCCGGCGCCGCGGGCCAGGCTCTGGAACCCGGCGGCGACGGCCGACAGGTGCTCGGCGTCCTCGCGGGACAGCCCCCGCGAGTAGCCGACCGCCAGGCCGTCGGTGGACAGGATCACCGCCTGTCTGACGGCGCCCACCCTGGTCGTGAGATCGTCGAGGAGCCAGTTCAGCTCGCCGGTGTTCGCAGTGGGTGTCGTCATAGGTCCCCCTCCTGGGCTTCTGCTTCTCGTCCGCGCTCGGTGCCCCGCTGGAAGGCGGAGAACAGGTCGCGTACCTCGTCTGGCGATCTTTCTGGGCGTGGATCTGGCTCTGGCTCGGGGGCCTTCAGTTGCGGTGCGATGTTGGCCTGCCTTACCCGCCTCGGCAGACCCTTGTGGGTCGGGGTCGTGGTCGTGCCGCCGACCAGCGCCAGGGGTTTCCTGTCGCGCTTGGGCGGCTCGGCCAGCGGTAGTGCGGTCCGTTCGACCAGCAGACCACGCGGGATCAGCACGATAGCGGTGGTTCCGCCGAACGGCGAGGCCCGTACGATCACGCTTATGCCATGCCTGGCCGCGAGCTTGGCCACGACGAACAGGCCGAGCCTGTCGCTGTCGGCCAGATCGAACTCGGGCGGGTCCACGAGCAGGCCGTTCAGCCTGGCGTACTCCTCGGGCGCGAGGCCGAGCCCCCGGTCCTCGATCTCGATCACGTAGCCGTTGCTGACCGCGTCGCCGCGCACCTGGACCATGGTGCTGGGCGGCGAGTAGATCGTGGCGTTCTCCATCAGCTCGGCGACCAGGTGGACGACGTCGGCCGCGGCGCCGCCGTCGACGGCGGCCTGCGGCAGGTGCTGGAGGGCGATCCTGGTGTAGTCCTCGACCTCGGCGACGGCGGCCCTGACGATGTCGATCGCGGGCACCGGCTTGCGCCACACCCGTCCTGGTGCCGAGCCGGACAGGATGATCAGGCCCTCGGCGTGCCGCCGCATGCGCGTGGTCAGATGGTCGAGGCGGAAGAGGTCTTCGAGCTCGTCAGGTTCGTGCGTACGGCGCTGCATGCCGTCGAGCAGGCCGAGCTGGCGGTGGAGCAGGCCCTGCTTGCGCCGGGCGAGGTTGAGGAAGACCTGGCTGATCCCGCGCCGCAGGTTCGCCTGGCCGACGGCGGCCTCGACCGCGGTGCGCTGCACGGCGGCGAACGCCTTGGCCACGTCGAGGATCTCGGCGGCGCCGCTGACCTTGAGCGGGGGCGCCTCCTTCCTGACGTTGACGTCCTCGCCGGCGCGCAGTCTGGCGACCAGCCGCGGGAGCCGTACCTCGGCCAGGTCGAGGGCGGCCGTCCTGAGCCCGGCGAGCTCGGAGGACAGGCGGCGGCCGAACCTGACGGAGATGACGATCGAGGCGATGACGGCCAGCAGGCCGACGCCGCCGGCGACCGCGATGCGCGTCACGACCGTGGTGGACACGCTCGCCGAGCGTTCGGCCAGGATCCGCGCGGACGTGGCGCTGAGCCGGTCGAGCTGGGCCGTCACCTCGGCGACCGGCTCGGTCCACTCCTCGGCGATGGGCGGCGGCCCGCCGGTGACCGCGATCCGCGACTCGGCCTCGGCGAACCTGGCGAAGGCCGGCCCGGCGAAGAACCGCTCGTACGGCGCGCGCAGTTCGGCGTCGAGCGTCGAGACCGCCCTGCTGTGCAGGAACCTGCGGGTGGCCACGTACTCGGTGAAGGCGGCCGACTCGGCCTCGGCCATCGTGCCGGTGGTGAGCACGGCGCCGACGAGCGCGCTCTCCCTGGAGATGATCTCGCGGGCGTTGCTCATCGCCTGCAGCGCGCTGGCCTGCTGGAAGATCGGCAGGTCGGGGACGGAGGTCAGCTGCTCGTAGAGGCGGAACAGCGTGTCGAGCAGGCGGTTGTAGGCGTCGATGGTGTGGAGGCGGGTCTCCAGACCGGTGTCGTGCGCGGCGCGGATGGCGTCGAGCCTGTTGAGCTCCGCGGTGGTGTCGCGCAGCGTCTTGCGCAGCCGGTCGTCGTCGGTGCCGGCGACGGCCTCGGTGAAGTCCGCCAGCGCGGTGTCGGTGCGCTCGCGCTGGGCGGTGAGCTCACGCCCGCGCTTGCCCATCGAGGTGGCCGAGGCGGCCCGCTCGGCCTGCAGCTGGAGCCCGAGGTCGGTGGAGGTGACACCGACGGTCTCGTACAGCGTGTTGGCGCGGAGGAGGGCCTGGCCGTCGCTCACGGTCAGGTTGAGGACGAAGCCCCAGAGCGCGCTCAGGGACAGGAGCGGCAGGAGCAGCAACAGAAAGATCTTGAACCGAATCGACCGGTTTCTCGAGCTCATGTCCCAACCTCGGAGTACCGAGGCGATTTCCACACTTTGTGTAAATACGCATCGGAAGATCGCACAGGAGACTAGCACCGATTATGTCTCTGGTGCAGTGGAGGAAGCCTATGATCTGCGGGATTATCGGGAAAATCGGGGCAAGTCGGGCCGACGGGACGCCGTGACCTGTGTGTTCGATCCGTCCGCATCGTGGGCGTTCACCGCCTTGCGGCGGCCTGTGCGGTAGCGCGCAGCCAGAGCAGCCCGGCCACCGAGATGGCCACCAGGCCCGCCAGGTCGAGGAAGGTGTACAGGTGCACCTGGCCCTCGGTGACCTGCGGGACCTTGCCGATGCGGAGCTGGTCGAACTGCCACGGCTTGCCGGTGAGGACCAGCGTGAGCGTGATGGAGATGGCGTTCATCGCGTCCCAGAGCGCGTGCAGCACGGAGACGCCCAGGTAGGTGAAGATCACCTGGCCGGTGAACAGCCTGCCCGCGCCGAACAGCACGCCACCCATGATCGCCGTCCACAGGCCGTGGCCGACCGGCGCGAGGACGCCGCGCAGCACCTCGGTCTCCACGAGCTGGGCCAGCGACAGGCCTGCCGGGGTGAACAGCGCGTTGAAGGCGTAGCCCGCGCTCTCGAAGGCCGCGAACCCGAAACCGACCGTCGCGCCGAGCACCAGGCCGTCGCCTGCAGTACGGCGGGTCATCCTCCTGGCCACGAACATCAGCGCGGCCAGCTTCGCGCCCTCCTCGATGAGCCCGACCCCGAGGTAGATCCCGAACGACGGCTTGAGCAGCCAGCTCTCCAGCAGGGCGGCGCCGAGCACGCCCAGCACCCCGCCCACGACGAAGGCTCTGAACATCAGCTCGACCGTGAGGTCGGCGCTCATGCCGCGCCCGTACGCCCACACCACGAACGTCACCGGCACCAGGAAGCTGCCCAGCAGCACGACGGTGGGCACGAGGTTGGGATTGACCGTCCACGCGGTGACGGTCACCGTGGCCGCCCACAGGACGAACCCGATCAGGAAGATCTTCAGCCAGGGCTTCATGTCCGCAGCTCCGCGACCGCCCGGTGGGCCGCGGTGATCGCCGCGTCCGCGTAGGCGGCCGGGACGGAGTCGGAGTTGGCGATGGCGATCCTGCCGAACCGCTTGCGCGCGGTCTCCGCGGGGAACGGCCCGTCGGGATAGAACGCGTTCCACGGCCGGCAGTACTCCGGCGCATAGCCGTGTCCCCACCTGTTGACGGTGACCGCCTCAATGTCCCGCTCGGGGTCGAAGCCGCCCGGGCCGAGCAGCCGGGCGAGCTGGTCGCGGATGGTGTACTCCATGTAGCTGAACGGCGTCTTGATCAGCGTGTGCCTGCCCGCGACGGCGCCCTGGGAGGGCGACATGCCCGACTGCGCCGGGGTGGCGATCATGTGGACGTTGATCGGCTCACTGGGGTCTTTCGGGCAGGGGTAGTCCGGCATGCTGACCGGGTAGTCGAGCTCGGAGACGCACCAGTAGGCGCCGGTCCATCGCGTGTGGTGGATGCCGACCCGCTGCCAGGCCTTCCAGTCGCGCAGCTGGACCATGGCGTACAGCAGGGGGATCTTGACGGCCTGGTGCAGCGCCTCCTGCTGGTGAGGGGGCAGCTCGGGGACGAGGTAGGGGATCATCATGTTCCAGCAGGCCATGACGACCGCCCCGGCGCGGACGGTCCTGATCGTGTTGCCGTCGAAGTAGCCGACGGTCGCGCTCGTGGCCTTGTCGGCGCCGCCGTCGTTGGCGACGGAGACCACGGGGCTGGACAGCCTGAACCGCACCTGGTTGGCCGACATGTCGAGCTTGCTGTAGTCGAAGGCGGCGGTCGTGATCGCGTCCATGTCGGTGGCGGCGGCGAAGCCGGGGATCATCCTGCCGACCATCATCCGCACGAGCGCCTGGTTGCCCTCGGGGAAGTGGTAGATGTACGGGTCCTCCGCGCTCCACCCCTTGATCATGCTCGGCGAGTTGAACCTCGACGGTTTGTCGCTGTCGAGCCCGAGGCCCTTGAAGCCGGGATAGTCCCAGCCGTCCGCGCTGCCCCACGCGTCGATCGCGCCGAACGCGGTGGTGTCGTAGCCCCATTCGTCGCTCGACATGGTCCTGCAGAAGCGCTCGACGTCGGGGTGGACCTTGGCGACTTCCAGCAGGTAGCGGGAGTAGGTCAGCGCGGCCAGCCGCTCCTCCTTCTCCTTCCGCGACAGCCCCGTCAAGTAGTCGGGCGGGTTGCGGTAGAGCCTGACCAGGTCCTTCTTCGCCTTGTCCGCGATCGGCAACTGGGCGGCCAGCCGTTCGGGGGTGAGCCCGCCGGTGAGCCTGACCAGCTTCTCGGTGGCGAAGCTCTCCCTGTCGCACATGACACTGTCGGTCAGCCCGAGGCCGGTATAAAGCTTCTGGTCGAAGTACCGCTCGAACTTCTTCACCTCGACGCCGAGCTGGGCGAGCAGGGTCTTGCCCTCGGGCGTCCACACCGAGGGCGCCTCCATCGACTGCGAGCCGCCGTACCCGATGAGCGGGCCCATACGGCCGGCGGGCGCGAACTCGTTGCGGCGCGCGTGTCCGCCGATCTCGTCGTGGTTGTCGAGGATGAGGACGCGGGCCTTCGGGTCGTGCCGTACCCACTCGAAGGCCGCGGCGACGCCGCTGATGCCGCCGCCGACGACCACCAGGTCGTAGCTCTCGCCCGTGGCCTGAGGCGTGCCCGCGTACTGCCAGAACCTCTGGTCGCGCAGCGCGTGCGGAACGCTCAGCGCCGCGGGGGTGTTGCCCTGCAGCCCGGTCAGGCCCGGCGGGTACTTCACCTCCTCGGGGACGGCCAGGCTGCCGGTGCCGATCTGGCCTGGAGTGGCGGTCTCCAGCCCGCAGCCGGCCAGGGATCCCAGGGCGGCGGCTCCCACCGCCATGGCCACGCCGTCGAAGAAGTCGCGGCGCGTGATGCGGCGGCCCATGCCGAGTTCGCGCGCCCGGCGCGGATCGATCTCCATGCCTTGATCATCACGAGGGAAAGAAAAGGCGGTCTCATGACGCGCGGCTTTCCGGCGAACATTTTACGCGTATTCCCCGAACTCTTCGGAAGGGTTTTCCGGTGCTCTAGAAAGGAGGGGGGTCAGGGAAATGGAGAAAGCAAGTTGAAAGCATTTTCCGGGATTTGTGTGACATTTTTGGTGATTGCCGGATGCGGGGTGAGCCCGCCCCCGCCGCGCCCCGCCCCGATCCGTGATCTCGGCGCTGCCCTGCTCCCCGCCCCGCCGGGCATGCGCGTCGCCTACGGTCCCGAATCCGGTCCGTACGGCACGCTCCACGCCACCAGGAAGGGCGCCGCCGCCGTACGGCAGGGCGCCTCGTGCGCGCCCGGGCTGGACCTCGACCGCCCCGAGATGCGCACCGCGCCCGCCGCCGTCGTGGCCTACAGCTCCGATGAAGGCTCCGTCACCCAGGCGCTGGTGGACCTGCCCTCGGCCTTTCCGGCAGAGCTTCCCCCGGCCTGCGCCTCCTACCGGGCGGTCGTGGAGGGATCGACGGTCAGCTACGTCACCAGGAGGATCGACCTGCCGCCGCTCGGCGACCAGTCGCGCGCCTATGTCACGGCCGTCACC
The DNA here is from genome assembly GCF_042754765.1 of Nonomuraea sp. NPDC059194. Lineage (NCBI taxonomy): Bacteria > Bacillati > Actinomycetota > Actinomycetes > Streptosporangiales > Streptosporangiaceae > Nonomuraea > Nonomuraea sp. NPDC059194. The sequence goes on from NZ_JBHZBH010000007.1 coordinate 106,854, forward strand.
GGCGGCGGCCAGAGCCTGGAGGTGGGCTCGGTGGTGATCAGGGCGGGAACGGTCGTGATGAGCCTCCTCGTAGTCGCACGAAAAGTGAAATATGACGGTCTAACCGACCAAAGCCGCGAAGCATACGAAAGGCTGACGCTCGCCATGAATGGCTGACTGGCGCGGTGCGTGGGCGGTGCGTGGCTCGTCAGCGGCCCCCGCGAGCCTTCTCCCATGACGAACACCACCAAGCACGTCCTGATCTCCGGCGCCAGCCTCGCGGGGCCCGCCATGGCCCACTGGCTCCTCAGGTACGGCTACGCCGTCACCGTCGTCGAGCGGGCCCCCGCCCTGCGGGAGGGCGGCCAGGCCGTCGACTTCCGCGGTGAGGCGCACATGACGATGCTGGAGCGCATGGGCATCCTGGAGGAGGTCCGCCGCCGCCAGACCGAGGGCGGCCCTCTCGTCATCATCGACGCCGACGGAAAAGAGCAGCTGCGCCTGCCCGCCTCCTTCACCGGCGGCAACGTCGAGATCACCCGCGGGGACCTCGCGCACCTGCTCCACGACCTGACCAAGGACAGGGCGCAGTACGTGTTCGACGACTCCATCGCCGCCATGACCGAGACCGCCGACGGCGTCGACGTGGTCTTCGACAGCGGCAGGACGGGCCGGTTCGACCTGGTCATCGGCGCCGACGGGCTCCACTCCAACGTGCGCAGGCTCGCCTTCGGCGAGGAGTCGCGCTTCCTGAAGCCGTCCGGGTACTACGTCGGCCTGTTCGAGGCGCCCAACCACCTCGGCGTCAGCGGCAAGGCGCTCATGTACAGCGAGCCGGGGCGCGGCGCGCTCGTCGCCGCCGCCGAGCACGACCAGAACACTGTCACGGTCGGGTGCATCTTCGCCTCCGACCCCCTCGACTACCACCACCGCGACATCGCCACCCAGAAGCGGCTGCTGGCCAGGGCGTACGAAGAGGCGGGCTGGGAGCTGCCCAAGCTGCTGTCCCACCTGGAAGACTCGGGCTACTTCTACTTCGACTCGATCAGCCAGATCCACATGGACCACTACACCAAGGGCCGCGTCGCGCTCATCGGCGACGCCGGATACGGCGCCACCATGGGCGGCATGGGCGCCGGCATGTCCCTCATCGCCTCCTACGTGCTCGCGGGCGAGCTGGCCGCGGCGGGCGGCGACCACACGGTCGCCTTCGCCCGCTACGAGGAGCAGATCCGCGGCTACGCCAAGGCCTGCCAGCGGATCGCCGACGGCGCGGGAGGCTTCTTCGCGCCCAAGAACGTCCGCCGCCGCAACCGTATCTACAAGGTCCTGACCTCGAGTTTCCTTGTCGGCTTCTTCGACAAGTTGACCACCAAGGCGGCCAACTCCATCAAGCTCAAGGAATATGCCCTGTAACCATCGGCTCTCTCGGACCACTTCCCTGTGTCAGCAAACCCGAGACATGAGGGAGTTGGGCGGTGACGGATGAGCGAGAACGGTTCACCACCATCTACGACGAATGCCGCCAGCGCGTGTGGGCCTACGTGGTCGCCCGCGCGGGAAGGCAGGTCGCCGACGAGGTGGTGAGCGAGACGTTCGCCATCGCCTGGCGCAAGCTCGACCAGGTACCGGGCAACGCGCTGCCGTACCTGCTGGGGATCGCCAGGAACGTGCTGCGCGACAACATCAGGGACGAGATCAAGCGCGAGGGGCTCCGGCAGGAGCTACGCGAGTGGATCTCGGGCGACATCGCCGACCAGGTGGCCGAGCGCCTCGGCGTCCTCAGGGCCATGGCCAGGCTCACCCAGGACGAGCGCGAGCTGCTCATCCTCATCGCCTGGCAGGGGCTGTCCACCCGCGACGCCGCCAAGGTCGTCGGCTGCTCGGTGCCCGCCTTCAAGGTGCGCCTCCACCGCGCGCGCAAGCGCCTGCAACACGAGATGGAGCAGCCCGCCGCTCCCGCCATGTCCAGGCTCGGCCTCAAGGAGGAGTGGTCATGAACCCGATCGACGAGCTGCGCGCCGCCCGCCCGGCACACCTCGGCGACACCCCGACCGACGAGCGGACCAGGCGGTCCGAGCTCGCCTACGCCATGTCCCATGGCACGCCGGTCAAGCGCCGCGCCAAGCCGAGGCTGATGTGGGGGCTCAGCCTCGCGGGCGCCGCCGCCGCTGCCGTCACTGCCGTCGCCGTCCTCACCGCGGGCACCGGAGCGGGTACGGCTCCGCGCGCGCCGTCTGCCGTTGAGTCCAGCGCTCCCGGCGAGCTCACCGCACAGCAGGTGCTCCTGGTCGCCGCCACCCAGGCCGAGCGGCAGCCCGCGACCTCGGGCGAGTTCTGGCACACCCGAACGATGGGCAGGCACCTGTTCACGGCGGCGGGCGGCTACGTGATGGCCGTCAAGCAGCGCGACGAGATGTGGGTCAGCGCGAACGGCGTGTGGTCGCGCTCCCAGCATCTCGGCGCCGAGCCCGCCACCGACGAGGACAGGGCGAAGTGGGCGGCGGCCGGATCTCCGTCCGAGGTCGAGATCCCCGTTCCCGGCAAGCCTCGGGGGATGCGGGTCACGATCGCCCCTGGCAAGCCGCACACCGGCCACCAGGCGGGCAAGGAGGTGTTCTGGCTCGGCCGCAACGTCACCCTCGCCGACCTGAAGGGTCTGCCGGACGACGAGGTGAAGCTCAAGGCGTGGCTGCTGCGCCACTACGAGGGTAAGAGCACCGAGTCCGACGCGCCCATGGCAGAGGACGCGTGGCTGTTCCAGGTGACCGCGGGGCTCATCACCGACATGCCGGTCAGCGCCAAGGTGCGCGGGGCCGCCTTCCGCATGCTCGCCGCGCTGCCGTCCGTGACAGCCGTCGGCGAGGTCACCGACGCGGAGGGCCGGTCGGGCACGGCCATCGCCTTCGAGCAGGAATCGCGGGTCAACCTGGCCGACGACAACCCGGGGACCGTACAGGACCGGCTGGTCATCGACGAGGAGACGGGGACGGCGCTCGGCCGCGAGAGCGTCGTGGTGAAGCCGGGCGGCATGCAGGCCGGCCTGGAGCCGGGCATGGTGGGCAGCAGCTTCGCCGTCGTGCGCGCCGAGTGGACCGACTCCCGCGCCTCCTGAGCGCGTTTCCCCCGGCGGGCGCTGCTGCGCCCGCCGGGGTTTCCGTTACGGCTTGCGGGCCACCGCGCCGTAGGCGTCGATCCGCTGCACCTCGTCGGCGTCGTCCGGCAGCCGCCAGTGCGAGATGGGCGCCAGGCCCGGCTCCACCAGCTCCAGGCCCGCGAAGCATCCGGCGAGCTCGTCCAGCGTGCGCAGGTAGTACGGCACGGCCCCCGACTCGGCGAGCTTGTCGCTGCCCTCGCTGACCTCCGTGCCGGTGTTGGTCCCGTCCCACAGCACCAGGTGGCTGCCCGAGGGCACCTCCGCCATCACCCGCGACACGATGGAGCGCACCTCGTCCAGGTCGGCGACGTAGCCGAGGACGCCCATGAACATGACCGCGATCGGCCTGGTGAAGTCGAGCACGTTCCGGGCATCCGAGATGATCAGCTCGGGCTCGTGGTAGTCGCCGTCGACGTACGTGGTCACCCCCTCGGGGGTGGTGTTGACCAGCAGCGCGCGAGCGTGCGTCAGGACCAGCGGGTCGTTGTCCACGTACACGATGCGCGAGGCGGGTGTGATCGCCTGGGCGATCTCGTGGGTGTTCTGCATCGTGGGCAGGCCGGTGCCGATGTCGAGGAACTGGTCGATGCCCGCCTCGGCGGCCAGGTAGGACACGGCGCGGCGCAGGAACAGCCTCGACTGCATGGCCATGGTGACGATGTCGGGGTAGACCTTGGCCACGGCGTCACCGGCGGCGCGGTCGGCCTCGAAGTTGTCCTTGCCCCCCATCCAGTAGTTCCAGATGCGGGCCGCGTGGGGGATGTCGGGCTTGATCCTGGCGGCCAGGTCCGACCGTGGGTGAGGGGCGTGCTCGCCGGACATGCTGGGGCTCCTTCGCTGATGGGATGGCGCCTCAAGATCGTATGGTTTATCTCCTTTTTCCTCCAGAGAGCTGTCACACTCCTCGGCCCGGGATCGTCATATCAGCGAAGGCACGAACCAGGCCGACGCGGAGGCTAATGATTATGGAAGCACGTATGGGCAACCCGGCGATGGTGGTTCCCGGCGCGCTGAAGGCCCTTCAGGCCGTGGGCGCGACCGTGGAGCAGGCGGGCGTGCCGAAGCAGCTGCTCGAACTCGTGAACCTGCGGGCGAGCCAGATCAACGGCTGCAGCGTCTGCGTCGACATGCACGCCCGTGCGCTGAAGAAGGGCGGCGAGAGCGACGAGCGCCTCTGGTCGGTGGCCGGATGGCGGGATGCGCCCTACTTCACCGACGCCGAGCGCGCCGCCCTGGCCCTCGCCGAGGCCGCCACCCGGCTCAGCGACCGGCCCGAGCCGGTGTCCGACGAGGTCTACGAGGAGGCGGCCAAGCACTACGACGAGCAGCAGTTGGCCGCGCTGATCCTCGGGATCGCCACCGTCAACCTCTGGAACCGGCTCAACGCCTCCACCAAGCAGGTGGCCGGCGCCTGGGGGTGACCCGATTTGGGGGTTTTGGTAGTGGAGTGACGGCTGATCACCTAGGCTGGCGATCCGTGCGCAAAAGATCATGACGGCTGCCTGCCCCTTTGAGCGTGGCAAGACATCAGCGGCCGACAGCGCGCATCGGATCGTCGGGATCAGCCGTGGCACGGGGAAGCGTTGCGCCCCGGCTCCTTCCCGGCCACAGGAGAAAGCAGCACCGCCCTCTCCGTTGGGCGGTGCTGCTTTCCGGTTCCCGGGCCTCGCCGGATCCTCGCGTACGGCGGGGCGGGCGCCTCGCCCACGCCCTCACGCCCTCACGCGTCCTCCTTTCGGGCCGAGATCTTCTTGCGGGTCGAGACGTACACGGCCAGCGCGCCGGCGAGCAGCGCCGCGGCCAGGCCGTACATGAGCGGTGTGAGGCCGGGGAAGGCGGCGGCCAGTTGGGGGCCGAGGCTGCCGCCGAGGAACAGGGCGAAGGTGAACAATGCCAGCGCGGCGCCGCGCGCCTGCCCGGCCAGCGCGACGATCGACACGTTGAGCGAGGGCGTGACCAGGGCGACGGCGGCGACGTACACAGCAAGAAGAAGAGTCAGGCCGACCGTGCCGGGGCCGGTCACGGCGACGAGCGCGAGCGACAGCGAGCCGAGGGCGAAGGCCGCGAGGGCGCGGGGGATCGCGGGAACACGCGCCAGCCACGGCATGAGCAGGGGGATCAGCAGCAGCGACGGCAGGCCTCCGGCGCGCAGTGCCAGCAGGTCAGGGGTGCCGTTGATCTGCAGTCCCGTGTAGGCGGCCACGAAGGTGAGCAGCACGGTGACGGTCGCCAGGCACCGCAGCACCAGCGCGGGGTTGCCCAGCAGGGCCGGGATCGCCCGGTAGGCGGCCGTCAGGGAGCCCGCGCGGTCGCGCGTCTCGTCCGGCCGCATGATCAGGCGGGTGGCCACCGCCGCGGCGGCGAACAGGACCGCCGAGCCGACGAACAGGCCGCGCCAGCCGACCACGCCGACCAGTGCCTGGGCCGCGATCTGGAACAGGACGGCGGCCGCGAGGAACCCGCTGGTCACGACGGTGATGCCGACCATGCGGTGGCGGGGCTCCAGACGTTCGGCCAGGTAGGACAGGGCGGCGGGCGGGAAGATCGCCACCACCAGTCCCTGGAGGACGCGCAGGCCGAGCGCGACCTCCTGGCCGGGGCTGAGCGCCACCAGCGCGGTGACGATCGCCGCGAGCGGCAGGCCGATACCGATCATCCGGCGTCGCCCGTACCGGTCCGACAGCGGGCCGAAGGCGAGGAACCCCGCGGCGTAGCCGATGCCGAACGCCGTCACCAGCCAGCTCAGCCCGTCGGGCGTTGATCTCCAGTCGGCGGCCATGTCGGCGAGGAGGGGGATCACGGAGTAGAGCTGCCCGGCCGACATGATCGCGGTCAACGTGAAGACCACCAGCGTGGGGGCCGGTGAGATCGCCTGGGGTGCGGGTGGCGGTGCCGTACGGACGAACGTTGTCATGAACGGCACCGTAGGCAACCAACTAGTTGGATGTCAACCAACTAGTTGGTAGATGGCAGCATCTACGTTGATGCGCTCTTGCGCGAGTTCGCGGTCGCCGCGAAGTGATCAGGTCGACCTGCGGCGCAGCCAATGGAGAATGCGACTGGAAGAACGCCCGGTGAGGAGAGCGGGCGAACGCCCAGCAGGGGGAGCGGGTCAACCCCCAGCAGGCAGGGGCGTGACGAGAAACGGCCAAGACGCACGTCCGCAACGTCCTGGACAAGCTCGGGGCCCGCGACCGCACCCAGGCGGCCGTCCTCGCCTACGAGCTGGGCCTCGTCTTTCCCGGCACTGCGGGGTGAGGTAGGCCGTGCCCGCCGGGAGTGCGCCGTACACGACCGGGTCGCCCGAGAATCTTCCGCGTACCGGGGTGCCCGAGAAGGCCCGCGCACAAGGACGCCTGGGCGCTCAGGAAAGGGCCCGGGGCGTACACCGGGCCCGGGCATCACTCGGTCTCGGTGACCAGCGGGATCGTGGGGATGTCACCGTCACTGGTGTCGAGCTTGGCCGTCACCCGGCCGCTCGGCGGCGCCTTGACCGAAACCTTCGCGCCCCACCCGGTGAACCGGGTGTCGACTCTCATCGTCAGGCCTGAGACGTGGTAGCCGATCGCGGTCGCCGGGTAGGAGGTCGTCAGCCGCTGGGCCAGCCCGTCGGAGCCGACCTGCAGCTTCCAGGTCACGACCGCCTCCGGCGAGCGCTTCACAGGCAGCGAGTGGCGGAACCACGGCGAGATCCTGTACAGCTCCCCGAACGTGATCTCTCCGCTGTGGGCGCCACGGGACGGCTTGCCCGTGGCCAGCAGCGCCTTCAGCGTCTTCGGCTCGGTGACGTTCACGAGCTGGGTGTACCCACTCGTGATTCCGAGCAGCCGGTCGTTCGTTCGCTTGAGCCACGTCTTGCCCTCAGGCATGAACTCGCCGACGAACCCGCCCGAGATGTAGGAGGTCTTCCCCATGCTGATGACGCGCTCGGGCTTGCTCAGGCCCGCGGAGCCCTCAGGCAGGTCCATGGCGACGTCGGTGACACTGCCCATGAGCCTCCCCGTCAGATCGGCGGCAACCGTCCCTGACGCGCCGAACCGGAAGGCACCCGTACGGCGGGCTGTGACCTTGCGGTTCCCACCCAGGTAGAGGGTCGCGGTATCGGTGAACTTCACGCCCCTGCCGTCGGCGAACTGCCCCTCCAGGGCCCTGACAGGGTCCTTGGGCGCCGCCTGCGCAGGGGCGCCCGGAACGAGCACGGCGACAGCGGCCAGGGCCAGCACTCGCTTCATCGAAGATCCTTACGCTGGATGAAAGGGGTTGGATCCTTCCAAGAGAAGATCACGACCACGTCTCGGACCACCGCGCCCCGTCCGTAGGGCCGGAGGGCCGCCGCCGTGATGAGAGCGAGACACCAGAATGAGAAGATCACGCCGCAGCGCTCGCCGCGCGGCGGGGCACGAACGGGAAGGGGCCGCGGATGAGGCGATGGAAGGCATGGAGAGCCACGTTCGCCCTCATGGTGACCGTCCCTGTCGGGGTCGCCGGATTCAGCGCCACCGCGGACGCCCGGCTCCTTCCGGCAGACACGCTCAAGCGCCAGCTCGTCGAGAACCGCGGCGTGACGATGTCGAAGAGCTTCACCGCCATGAAGGGTCGGAAGCGGGTCCACTTCTGGACCAAGGGCACCGCCGAGTTCGGCACAGGCAAGATCGTCGCCACCGATCTGATGTATCGCTCCGATCTCAAGTATCTGACACGCCCCATACGGAAGATCGTTTTCGGTGGCCGCGAGTACGTCCGGGACTCGGCCACCCGCAAGGGCAAGCACTGGACACTCAACGAGGACAAGAAGATCCAGCCTTCGCTGGACGCCGACTGGATCAAGCTCGCCGATCCGGTCATGCTGAAGGCGGTGCTGGCCACCACCCGGGTCAAGCGGCCCGCAGGCGTCTACGAGGGCACTCGAACCACCCTCTGCCAGGGCGAGATCACCGTCGGCCGGCTCGAAAGGGCCGCCCCCGGATCGTTCTCAGGATTCGATGTGCGCACGGATGTGCGCACGAAGGTCTCCTGGCGGCTCTGGCTCGGTGAGGATCAGCTCGTGCGCCGGCTCCGGGGTTCGTGGAAGGGACAGCATTCCGGCGGCTCTGCCCGCCGCTTTTCGTACATCGTCGACGTCCGCTTGACCGGCTGGGGCGCCGAGAACGACATCATGCCCCCTTCCGCCGATGACGTCGTGGCGTCCGACGCAGGACGTGAGTAAGCCCAGCGCTCCCTCCCTGAACCGGGAGCGCTGGGCTGCGGCTACCTTGCTACGCGCTGATGGTGGCGGTCCACCGGCCGCGCCGGAGGTGAATGGACCCGTCCGGAGCGACGCGGGCGAGCGCGCCGTGCAGCGGGAGTTGGCCGTGCTGCAGCCAGTAGTCACGCACTTCGTCCAGGAGGTTCCCCAGGCGGCGCGGGCCGCCCTGATGCACCGTGGGGAACGAGCGGCCTTCCTGCACAGCTCGCGCCCATGACCCGTCCGGGTGAACCATGATCGCGGTACGGGTGTACCCGTCGTCGTCGAAGTGGTGCTCGATGTCCGGCGCCGACAGCTCCAGCATCGACCGCACCTCCCACGCCTCGACCACGTCCAGCGCCGGGAACCGGCCGATGTGGATGTCCTCACCATCCTCCGTGCGGGCCTTGTCCACGAGGGCGTGATGGCGGGGCGGATAGTCCCGTCCCGCGCGGGTCGCCATGAACATCGCCCAGTCCCGTTCGATCCGGCCGACCGCGCTCCCGTCCTTAGTCTTCGTCGCGGTGAGGATCATCGACGTGTTGGTGATGGTCGTCGCCAGCCTGCCGCCTACGGGAAGCGCCTCCAGCCACGACGGCGGCACCGGCCGTACCGACACCATGGCCACGATCCGATCCACCGGACCCGGTAGCGGGCCGGTGGCGTCGCCGACGAGCATCCGCGGCCGGAGGCCGATCTCGTCGAGCCGCTCGGTGGCGGCCTTCACCAAGTAGGCGTCCACGTCGATGGAGGTGACGCGGTCGACGCCCACCCGTTCGCACAGCACGGCCGTGCCGTACCCGGAGCCGGTACCCACGTCCAGCACGGTCGAGGTGGGCTCGATGGCGGCGTGCTCGTACATCTGCACGACCAGGCTCGGCAACGTGGACGACGAGGTGGGCTTGCCGACCGGCTTGTCTTCCTGCGTGGCGTGGTCGGCGTGCAGCGGGCCGACCTGGGTGACGAGGGTGCGGTCGCTGTATGCGGTGGCCAGCCACGCCTCCGGATCGCTGGACCCTTTCTGCAACGCCCACGTCCCGCCGCCGGCTTTCCACCACCGGGGGACGAAACCGTGCCGGGGCGTGGCAGCGACCACCAGCCGCCATGGCGAGCCGGGGCGGGAGACGCGGTCGGCGAGCGCGTCCGCGTGGGGGATCCAGTCCATGGTCAGCAGTCTGCTCTCGCCGTACCAGCCTCCGCCACCGCACCACCGCGAGCATCACCGCGGCGGCTGATGACGGCAGGCAGCAGCGCCAGCGGCGGGTCCGAGATGGTCTCGGCGGGCGAGCAGTCGTTGCCGTCGCTGTCCGGGTTGCAGGCGTCCTGCCAGGCCGGGGTGTTGGCCAGGACGGCGTGAGGCGGGTCGCTGATGGTTTCCGCCGGGGAGCAGTCGTTGCTGTCGTTGTCCGGATTACATGCCGAGGTCGGGCGCTGCCGGGGAACCTGGGCGCGCAGGTCCCGCCACTTGGCGCCGCCGAAGATGTCGACGAGGCTCTGCTCGCGGACGTTGCCCGCCGAGGGCAGGAACCTTGCCAGCACGCACATGCGGACGTCACCGGCGCCAGACACGGACGCGCGGCCGTCGCCGCACCGGCCGCACAGCTCGCCAACGTTCGGCGCCGTCTGGGTGCGGTCGGCGGCGCGGCCGACTCTGCGCACCCGGTCGACGCGGATCCGGGTGACGCCGAGCGCGTCGAGTTCGGCCCGGGCCTGCTCGACGCGCTGCCCGTCGCCGAGATCGATGATCCCCACCCGGAGCGGCAGGCCACGGCTGAGCGCCTCGATGATCCCGGCGCGCGTACGGGAGTGGCTCCCGGCGCGGCCGGTGACCCGATCGTGCTCGGCGGGGTCGTCGCTGTAGTAGGAGGTGGCCAGGCCGACGCCTGGCTGCGAGAACAGCCTCCACGGGTGTGTGGTGATGTGGAAGAAGTTGGTGAACACCTCGACTTTCAGGCTGTTGCCGATCGCGCGGCCGAGCAGCCGCGCGAAGTCGGGGTGCATGGTGGGCTCGCCACCGATGAACTGGACCTTGCGGATGCCCGCCGCCGGCGCGGAGTCGAGGAGCCGCTCCCAATCGGTGGTCGTCATGATGCCGTGCCCCTCGCTGGGGCCGGACTGGGCGTAGCAGTGGCTGCATTTGAGCTGGCAGCGGTTGGTCAGGTCCAGCTCGAGGAACTCCACCGGTCTCAGCGTGGTCGCTGCGTGTGCGGGGAGAAGTTCAGCGGTCATCGTAGGGCCCTTCGCCTGGATGAATGTGCGGTCCCAGCGGCCGCCACCTCGGGTGGTGGCGGAGAAGGCGTGTCGGTGGGGGCTGACCGCAGCGTGTCGCGGAACGGCTCCGTGCCCCACATCGCCCGCATCATGACGGAGTTCATGAGGCTGACCGTGCATGCTCGGACCTGTGATGGCAGCCACGGCGCCGGGAAGCCCGATCCGGCCTGCTGGCCTTTCGGGTGCGCCGCGGTGCCCCGGGATCGCGAGGTGAGGTCTGGCGGGCCTGCACGGCTTGGCCTACGGGTGTGGGCCGCCGTATCGAAGTGGGGACCGAGGCCCGCCAGAGTTCCAGTTCGGCGGTGGCCATGAGCTGCCACAGCTCGGTGAGGTTCGCCGGCTCCACGACCGTGCAGATCCGGGGATCAGCCATGTGCCACGCGCAGTAGGTCCGCGCCCAACGCCGCTCCCATACGAGCCACGCCTTCCGCGTCACAATCAGTGGCCGCGCCATGCTGTGGTCCGGCGCGCAGGTGGAGCCCGTGGCCTCAAGAGACGGGACATCTCGAGGCCACGGGATCGCACGCTGGTGGCTCCCGACTCCGGCTATCTGAGCGGCCGAGCGCGCGGCAGAGGGGAACAACTGTCTGGGGGGCATAGGGGCCTCGGGGGGTGATGGGGGCGAGAGGCGATCGCCCCGAGCCGTCGCGGAAGGTCTGAGCTCAGTAAAGCTCTGCGTGGCGCTTCGGTCACCGGTTGTGGCGACATGCTTTTTATGCGCTCTGCTAGCCCCCTGACCTGCTCCTATGCGTCGCGTGATGGCGGTTCTATGTCACGCGAAAGGCCGCTGATCGATTTGGGCGGTTGCCGAAGGGCCGTCGCAGCAAGGACTCTGCCACCAGCGCCTCATTCCAGGGAGCCTCGTGATGAGCGGATGGAGCAAGAGGGACGTCAACCGGTTGCGCGCCCGGATGGAGAATCAGGGCCGCGGGCAGGAGGAGATCGCCGACGAGATCCGGCACCTGTGCCGGTGTACTCGTATGGCAGCTTTCCGGATGGCGCTCGGACTGAGCCAGCCCGAAGTGGTGGACCGGTGGCGGCACCAAGCGCCGACCACGGTGATCGACCAGCCCATGCTGTCGCGGCTGGAGCTGTTCCCCGCTGCAGGGTCTCGCGCACCGCAGGCAGCGCAGCTCATCACGCTGGCCAGCCTCTACAGGACGACACCGTTACGGCTGCTCGATCCCGAGGCGCTGGAGCGGCTTGACCCCGCGGAGCGGGATGTCCTGATCCGATGCAACGCCGGATTCACCGTCTCCCCAGCCGTCCCGGCCGCGGAGAGCTCGACGTCAACAGCAAGGGCACGGCCACTGGTACAGATACCAGCATCCGACAGCCTGCAAAGGGAGGTAGAAATGGCCGCACGCAGAGCACTGCGGTTTGCTGCGCTCGCCGAGGGCAGCAACATCGGCCCGGAAACGCTGGACCAGCTTCGCGCCGAGGTCGTCCGCCTCGCGCTGGCCTACCCTCAACAATCCCTACCGGTGCTGCTGGGGGACCTGATCGACCTGCAGGACGTCGCCTTCCGGCTGCTGGAGGGCAGGCAGCGGCCGGCGGAAGCCGCCGAGATGTACCTGCTCGCCGGGGTCCTCAGCGGCATGCTCGCCAAGGCGTCTCATGACCTCGGCGACCCGCACGCCGCCATGACCCAGGCCCGCGCATCCTTCGTGTGCGCTGACCAGGCCGGCCACGATGGACTGCGCGCCTGGACCAAGGGCCTGCAATCGATGGTCGCCTACTGGGCGGGCTGGCCGCACGAAGCCGTCCGGTACGCCCAGGCGGGCGCCGAGTACGCCGACCAGGCCCGCGGGACGACCGCGGTGTGGCTGCCAGCGCAGGAGGCTCGAGTCTGGGCGGTGCTCGGCAATGGTGATCAGGCGATCGCCGCGATCGAGCGGGCCGACGCGGCACGCGACCAGGTCGAGCATGATGAGCTGGATGAGCTCGGCGGCATCATGACGTTCTCTCGGCCTCGCCAGCTCTACTACGCCGCTGACACCCGCGTGTGGCTCCCCGGTGATGAGCAGGAGGCCGAACGCGTCGCAGGCGAAGCGTTGACGGCCTACAGCGAGGCCGCGCCGGAGGAGCGCTCCTACAGCGACGAAGCAGGAGCGCGCGCCGACCAAGCGCTCGCCAGAGCCGCCATGGGCGACCTCGACGGCGCGATGGAAGCCCTCAGACCTGTCCTGGATCTACCGGTGGACCAGCGCATCGGCGGCATCGTCGTCAGCGTGATGCGCGTCCACGCTGCCCTGTGTACTCCCGACTTCCGCGGTGTCGCCGCAGCGCGAGCGCTCCAGCAGGAGATCGAGACGTACGGGCAGGTCTCGGCCAGAGCCCTGCTGCCTCGCGGCCGCTAGGGTCAGCAGACATGTATCCCGTCATGATCACTTCCCCCAGGCTCAGCCTGCGCGAGTTCACGCCCGACGACGTGGATCCCCTCACCGGCATCTACGGCGATCCGCAGGTCGTCGAGCACATGAGCTTCGAGCCACGCTCCCGCGACCAGGTGAAGGCCACCATCGCCAGCGTGACCGATGCCGCCCAGGTTGAGCCACGCGTCGAGTACTCACTTGCCGCGGCTCTGCCCTCCGGGCAACTGGCCGCATTCGCGCGGCTGGCCATCGACACTCAGCATCCGGCACAGTCCAGCGGACAGATCGGTTTCGCCCTGCGCGCGGACCTGTGGGGTCAAGGCCTGGGCGGTGAGACAGTGCGGCTCCTGCTGAAGCTCGGTTTGGACGAGCTAGGCCTGTACCGGGTCTGGGGCGCGCGCAGCCCTGACAACCAGCCCTCCGCGAGTGTGATGAGCAGGCTCGGCATGGTCGAGGAAGGCCGCATCCGAGGCCACATCAAGGTTCGGGGCCGATGGCGAGACTCCGTCGTGCATTCCATCCTGGCACCCGAGTGGCGCCAGGACTGACCCAGATCGCTGCCCTCTGGGCTGGCTGGGCCTGCCGCCTCGTGCCCCCTCCCGCCGATGACGTCGTGGCGTCCGAGGATCCGGCACGCGAGCAGCCGAGCGGGAAGTGGAGAGAACGCGACTCTGACCTTCCCGGTCAGCCAAGGAGGCGATCGACTGTCGTACGGTCGAGGCAACCCAGGTGAGGGGAGAACCGACGTGGTCCCAGGCTGCGGCAACTGCGATTGCTATGTCGACGACAAAGTGATCTTCAGGCCACCGGACGAACGATGACCATGCTGGAGAGGCCCCGAAACGGGGGCCTTTCCAGCCCACCGAGCACCGCCACCCGCGCCCGCCGCGGCTCGCCATCGCTCCTCATCGAACCGGAGGATGTGCAGTCTGCGCACTCAGGTCACCCGGACTCGACCTGTGGCCTGCCGCCGAGCAGGTTCTTCTCCCAGAGGTCGCCCAGAGAGTAGTCGGCCAACCAGTCCTGCAGCCGCGCCGGGTCCGGACGGTCGAAGACCGAAGCCCCTCTGGCACGTTCGACGATGATGAGGTCATCCAGTGCGAACTGGTTCATCAGGGTCACTGACTGGGTGGCGATGAGGACCTGGCTGTCGTGACTGGCCGCGCGCAGCATCTCGGCAAGCTGCACGATGGCGTAGGGGTGTAGCCCGAGTTCCGGTTCGTCGAGCACGACGAGATGGGGCAGGTCCGGCATGCTGAGCAGGGTGGTCAGGCAGATGAACCGCAGCGTTCCGTCGGATAGCGCGTTGGCGGGGAAGACGACGTCGGAGGCCTCCTGCTGCCAGCGAAGCCGGAGGCGGTCGTTCTCCTCGACGAGGACGAAGTCGCGGAAGAACGGAGCTACCTGTCGGATGGTACGGACGATCCGGCGGTAGGCGGCGGTATCGGTTTCTCTCAGCCGGAGCAGAACGGCGGCCAGGTTTCCCGCGTCCGGGTGCAGGGCGAGGTTGTCGGATGCGTACCCGGTTTGCTTGACGGGTGCGTTGCGACTGGTGTCGTGGAAATGGAAGACGCGGCAGCCGCGCAGGATGTTCATGATGTCCATGGGGCCGTTGATCGCGTTTCGTTCCGCAACGGCGGCCAGCCGGGTTTCCCGATGCCCACGACCGAGTACCGATATTTCCAGAGGCGCTGTGGAGTCTTCGCCGGGAAACCAGACGCGCTCCTCTCCGAAGATGAGCTCGTCGCCTGCGGCGGGGATGAGGACGGCCTCGTAGCCGGCGGAGCCGAGATCCAGCCTGAGCCTGATGCTCGCATCTCCTTTGGGCCCGCCATGGAGCAGTGCCGAGGCGCCACCGGCCTGACCTACGAAGAGGTTGAGCTCGCCGTCGACGATCCTGCCGAGCAGGGCGAGCGCGGCGATGAAATTGCTCTTGCCCGCGCCGTTGGCACCGACGAGCACGTTGAGGCCGCGCGGTTCGACCTGTGCCGAACGGATCGAGGTGTACCCCTCGACCGTGATCGACTGGAGTCTGTGGCGCGTCATGAAGTCAGCTTAGATCGACAGCTCACGTCTGCGTGGCTGGGTTCCCAGTGTGCAGCGGATCGAGCAGGGCCGCCGATCTCGACCGGCAACTGTTCACGTGCGCCAAGGTGTGTGGCGGGTCGAGCCAAGCCAGCCCACGCAGGGGAGCTCTCCCCCGTCGACACAGCCCGGAGCCCGTCACGCGCGGAGCGCGCCAAGGGCTAAGGCCGATGCTGTTAGAGCATGACGTGGGACTCGGGGTGGCCGACGAAGGAGAACTGCGCGACCCTGTTCAGCTTGATGTCGTCGGCCTGCCACGTGTGCATGGCCGAGTCCGCGCTGCGCCAGTACACGAAGTTGAACCGGTCGGCCGAGTAGATCTTGACCTTGTCCTCTTTCAGGCGGCGCACCAGGTGGGTGTCCTCGCCGCGGGTGATGTCCGCGAAGCCGTACGAGCGGAACATGTCCGCCTTGCCGAGGAACGTTCCGCCCTGCACCAGCCACGTGTACCGGTGTTCGAGTCCGGGCAGGCGCAGCATGGTCGTGTTGGTGCCCTCGAAGTAGGTGTAGTGGGCGCCCTTGCCGACGAGTTCGGCCTCGGAGTAGTCGAAGGCCCGCACCAGGTCGGACAGGTAGTGCTCGCCGTACAGGTTGTCGTCGTCCATCTTGGCGATGAGCTCGCCGTCGGCGGCGGCGATGCCCAGGTTCATGCACGCGCCCAGGGACAGCTCGGCCGAGGCGGGCAGGACGACGACGTCGGAGATGCCGGCCATGCGCGCCTTGTCGGCGACGACGACGGGGTCGATGTCGAGGCCGTGCAGCACCATGACGAGCTGGAGCGGCCGGTGGCGCTGCTTGGCGACCGAGCTGATGGCGTGCTCGATCTGCGCGGCCCTGTTGGTGGGCAGTACGACGGAGATGGAGCGGGAGCGCGACTCGGTGGGGCGGCCCATGAAGCCGAGGATCTGGTCGACGCGGTGGGAGAACAGGTGCTTGTCGAACACCTCGCGCATGGCGAGGTGGCCCATGCGGGCGCGCAGCTCGGGGCTGTTGATCAGGTGGAGCACCTGGTTGAACGACTCGATGGGCTCGCGGGCGATGGGCACGAGCGGGCCGAAGGTCTCCTCGATGGCGCGCGACCAGCCGGAGACGACGGGGGTGGCGCAGGCCGACAGCTCGAAGACGCGGCGCGCGCACATGGTGGGCGAGTCGAGCACCGAGTTGACGTTGAGGAAGACCTTGTACATGCGGTAGGCCGCGAGCATCTGGTCGTAGGGGAGTTCGCCGACGATGTGCGGCTCGTACTTCTCCGGCCAGGCGTACTTGTCGTCGACGGAGCCGTTGCGCGCGAAGATGTGCAGGCCGAGTTCCCTGATCGGGTCGATCACGGTTTCCATCTGCTCGCGGCGTTCGGGGTGCTTGTCGCGGAAGTACATGCCCGCGAAGACCACGTCGTGCAGGCGGCCCTGCTTCTGCTGGATGGGGTTGTGCACGCGGGGCTGGGCGGCGAACTGCAGGACGTCAACCCGGTCATGTCCCAGAACTTCATGATATTTCGGGACCATGTCGCCGTCGCAGGTGAACACGTAGTCGAACAGGCTGGCGGTGTCGATGAAGAAGTCGAAGTTGGGCGGGTCCTCCTTGTTCCAGAAGACCGTGGGGATGCCCTCGGCGCGGCACCACTCGACCAGGTCCCGCAACTCCTGCTTGGGGGCGTTGGTGCCGGTCATCTGGTAGCGCCAGCGGCCCTGGTTGCCGTGCCAGGCCGACTCGCAGAACAGCAGGTCGGGCCGCTTGTCCGCGAAGATCTCCGGCCAGTCGCGCAGCCCGAACTCGATCTGGTCCCACTCGTAGCGGAAGGCCATCCTGGAGAAGTCGTCCAGGATGACCGCGACCTTCAGGTCGGGCCGGTTGACCGGCCCGGTCGGCCACTTGATCGTCGGCACCTCGACCAGGGGAGACCGCTTGCCCGCCGCCTCGGTGACCTCCGAGACCGGCGTCGGCGCGGCGGGCGCCTTCTCGTGCGAGCGGACGGCCGCCACGACCTTGCCGGGACTCTTCGACGTCAGCGCCTCACCCAGCTTGAACGAGCGCTTGGCCTGGGTGGCCTGGAGCTTCCAGGTGGAGTACTCGGCGCGCGCCTCGGCGATCTCCAGCCGCCGCCGCAGCTCCCTGATCTCCGCCTCGTACCTCTCGACGAGCTTGCGCTCCTCAGGGAGCCAGTTGATCGGCCCGAGTCGCTGGAAGGTCGGCTCTTCTGAAGACATCCGCTCGCCCTAACGTCAAATGAGGTCTGTCATGGTACGGCTACAGCCGCCCGTTTCGTGAGGCAGGCGAAAGGTTTTCCCCTTTCAGCCAAGAAGCGACCACTCGGGCGATTCTCGGCCCGGCGGCGCCGTCCCACAGCACGGGCAGCTCTCCTGCCGGAGTCGTGGCCCCGTCGGACAGCGCCTTGGACGCGGCGGCGGGCAGTCCCGCGGGCGTGACGAGCTTGTTGGTGCCGTGGGTGACGGTGATCGGCCGCTCGGTGTTGGGCCTGACGGTCAGGCACGGCACGCCGAGCATCGTCGTCTCCTCCTGCACGCCGCCCGAGTCGGTGACGACCAGCGCCGCGCCCCGTACGAGCGAGAGGAAGTCGACGTATCCGAGCGGGTCGACGACCGTGACGTTCGGCCCGTCGACGAGCCCGACCGAGGCCAGCCGGGCGCGCCCACGCGGGTGCATCGGCACCACGAGCGGGATCTGCGCGGCGACCTCGAGGACGGCGGAGACGAGTTCGAGGGCGGCCTCGGGGCTGTCGACGTTCGCCGGGCGGTGCAGCGTGGCCACGGCATAACGGGAAGGAATGCCGAGCCGCTCGACGACGGGGGCGGGGTCGAGCGAGGGCAGCGCCGCGAAGAGGCTGTCGATCATCGGGTTGCCGACCAGGTGGGTCTTGGCGGCGGGCACGCCCTCGGCGGCCAGGTACGACAGCGCCTCGGGCGAGGTGGCGAACAGCAGGTCCGACAGCGAGTCGGTGACGATCCTGTTGACCTCCTCCGGCATCCCGCGGTCGAAGGAGCGCAGCCCCGCCTCGACGTGGGCGGTCGGGACGCCGAGCTTGGCGCAGACGAGGATGGCGGCCAGCGTGGAGTTGACGTCGCCGTAGACGATGACCAGGTCGGGTTCCTGCGTCATGAAGACCTCTTCGAGGCCGACGAGGAGGGCCGCGGTCTGCTTGGCGTGCGTGCCCGAGCCGACTCCGAGGTTGGCCACCGGGGAGGGGAGACCGAGGTCGGCGAAGAACACGTCGGACATCAGCGCGTCGTAGTGCTGACCGGTGTGGATGATGCCCTGCCGCACGCCCAGTTCGTCCAGTCCGCGGACCACGGGGGCGGCCTTCACGAAGTTGGGACGGGCGCCGAGGACATGGAGGACCAGGGGGTTCTCCCTCATCTACCTCGCCTTTCATAACGGAAGGGGAAAAACGTTGCCTATGGTACGGTCACCGCGTGGTATCCGACGCCAGACCAAAGGTTTCCGCCAAGTCGGCCAGGGCCGGAGTCGGTGGACTTCTCAAAGGCTTCATCCAGCACCCCGTCATCGTTTCCCGTGTCGTCTTCGCGAAGGTGAAATCCGACCCCGTCAGGGTCGCGCAGGCGGCCGCGGACGCGCTCCCCCCGAGGCTGCGTCCCGTCGTGGGCAAGGTCGCCTGGCCGGCCGCCCGCAAGGTACGGCGCGTGGTCCGCAAGGTGGGCATGCGCGTGGTCAAGGCGCCGTGGAACGAGGCGAAGGCGTACTGGGACGCGGGCCGGGTCGCCGAGGCGGCAGCGGTCCTGGAGCCGCACACCAAGTACCCCTTCGTGAGCCGCAGGGCCGCGTACTATCGCGGTGAGCTGGCCGCGATCAGCCCCGACCCGATCCCGCCGCGTCCCAAGGTGGCGATCGGCGAGCGCGTGGCGGGCCGGGTGCTGCACATGGTCACCAACGCCCTGCCGTACACGCAGGCGGGTTACACGGTGCGCACGCACCGGATCGTGACCGCGCAGAAGGAGAAGGGCCTCGACCCGCACGTCGTGACCAGCTGGGGCTGGCCGATGCTGCAGGGGCACGCGGACGCCACGCCCTTCGAGGAGCTGGACGGCATTCCGTACCACCGGCTGCTGCCGGACGGCAGGCAGGAGATGCCGTTCGAGACGCGCGGGCGGATCATCCTGGGCGCCGAGCGTGTCACCGAGCTGGTCACCAAGCTGAAGCCGCAGGTGCTGCACGCGGCCACCGACCACCGCAACGGGTCGATGGCGCACGCCGTACGCGAGCGCACGGGCACGCCGTTTGTCTACGAGGTGCGCGGCTTCCTGGAGGAGACCTGGGCCTCCCGTGACCCGATCCGCATCGGCAGCCAGCGGCAGGTCCTCCAGCGCGAGCGCGAGGCGTTCCTGATGCGCGAGGCCGACGCGGTGGTCACGCTGGCCGAGACGATGGCACAGGAGATCGTCGAGCGCGGCGTGCCGCGCGAGAAGATCCGCCTGGCGCCCAACGCGGTGGACGACTCGCTGCTGACCGCCGACTACGACGGCGCGGCCTTCCGCAGGTCGATGGGCATCGGCGACGACGAGATCGTGGTCGGCTCGGTCTCCAGCATCGTGGCCTACGAGGGCTTCGCGACCCTGCTGAGGGCGGGCGCGCTGCTCAGGAACGACATCAGGGTCCTGATCGTCGGCGACGGCACCGAGCGGGACAACCTGCTGGAGCTGGTGGAGGAGCTCGGCCTCAGGTCGGCGATCCTGCCCGGCCGGGTCGGTCCCGACGAGGCGCTGCAGGCGCAGGCGGCGATCGACATCTTCTGCTGTCCGCGGGAGGACCTGCGCGTCTGCAGACTCGTTACGCCATTGAAACCCGTGGAGGCGATGGCGCTCGGAAAGCCCGTCGTGCTCAGCGATCTGCCCGCGCTGTCCGAGCTCGTCGGCTCCGACGGGGCCGGTCAGCTCGTCCCGCCCGGCGATCCGGAGGCGCTCGCCAAGGCGCTGTCCGAGCTGCGGCAGGATCCCGCCAGGCGGGCCGAGATGGGTGAGGCTGGAAAGGCGGAAGTGGCGGCAAAACGGACCTGGAGCCGCGTTGCCGAGACTTATCGTGACCTTTACCGATCACTAGCCGACTGATGACCTACAAGTTCGCTGTCTGTTGTGACGGGTTCAGTCGCATTAGGCGTGAGCTAGGTGGACTTGAGATAACCTTTGCGACCATGAAGTGTTCTAAGGCGATGTCGTGACTGATTTCGACCTGGCGGTAATCGGCCTGGGTTACGTCGGCATGCCGCTGGCCAAGGAGGCCGTCGCGGCAGGGCTGCGGGTCGTCGGCGTGGACGTCGACCCCCGCAAGATCGACGCGCTCAACGCCGGCCAGTCCTACATCGACGACCTGACCGACGCCGACCTCGAGCACATGCTGGCCAACGGCTTCCGCGCGACGGCCGACGAGTCGGTGCTGGCCACCAGCGACACGATCGTCATCTGCGTGCCCACTCCGCTGGACGAGGACCACCGTCCCGACCTGTCGGCCGTCGAGGGCGCCACCAAGTCCGTCGCGCGCAACCTCCAGAAGGGCGCGCTCGTCGTCCTGGAGTCCACGACGTACCCCGGCACCACCGACGGGGTGGCCAGGCCGCTGCTGGAGACCTCCGGGCTCGTCGCCGGCGTCGACTTCCAGCTCGCCTTCTCGCCCGAGCGCATCGACCCGGGCAACCCCAAGTACGGCCTGCGCAACACGCCCAAGGTCGTCGGCGGCTTCACCGACACCTGCCGCGACCGGGCCGCCGCCTTCTACGGCCAGTTCATCGAGCAGATCGTGCCCGTCAGCGGCACCCGCGAGGCCGAGATGGCCAAGCTGCTGGAGAACACCTACCGGCACGTCAACATCGCCCTCGTCAACGAGATGGCGATCTTCTGCGACGAGCTGGGCGTCGACCTGTGGGAGGCGATCGAGGCCGCGGCGACCAAGCCGTTCGGCTTCCAGAAGTTCCTTCCCGGACCCGGCGTCGGCGGGCACTGCATCCCCGTGGACCCCGGCTACCTGTCGTACACGGTGCGCAAGCTCGGCTACCCGTTCAGGTTCGTCGAGCTGGCGCAGGAGATCAACGAGCGGATGCCGTCGTACGTGGTCAACCGCGTGCAGCGGCTGCTCAACCGGCACAAGAAGGCCGTGAACGGCTCGAAGGTGGTGCTGCTCGGCGTCACCTACAAGCCGGACATCGCCGACGAGCGCGAGACCCCCGCCCTGCCAGTCGCCCGGGCGCTGCTGGAGCTGGGCGCGGAGCTCACGTTCGTGGACCCGCACGTCAAGAAGTGGTCGGTGGACGGCACCGAGGTGCCGCGTGAGGAGGACCTGGCCGAGGCCGTTGTGAACGCGGACGTGACGCTGCTGCTGCAGCAGCACGCCGCCTTCGACCTCGACATGGTCGAGGAAATGGCCAGGCTCGTGCTGGACACCCGAGGCGTGCTCGCCGAGGGTGAACGCGTCGAGCGGCTGTAGCGACAGGGGGCTGCGCGCAGTGCACGTGCTCGTCATGACGGTGGTGCATAACCCCGAGGACGCCCGGATCCTGCACCGGCAGATCCGCGCCCTCGTGGATGCCGGTCATGAGGTCACGTATGCGGCGTCCTTCTCCGCCCACGGCGTGGTCGCCAGGCCGTGGGTGAACGGCGTCGACCTGCCCAGGGCGGCCCAGCGCAAGCGGCTGCGCGCCGTGCTGGCAGCGCGCAAGGTGTTCAAACGCCTGCGCGACAAGGTCGACCTGGTCCTCATTCACGACCCCGAGCTGCTGTTCTCCGTCTGGGGTGTGCGCCGCAGGCCGCCCGTGGTCTGGGACGTGCACGAGGACACCCCCGCGACGCTGTCGCTCAAGCCGTGGCTGCCGTCGCTGTTGCGCCCGCCCGCGCGCTTCCTGGCCCGCCTGCTGGAGAGTACGGCCGAGCGCAGGCTGCACCTGCTGCTGGCCGAGACCGCCTACGCGGGCAGGTTCAAGCACGCCCACCTCATCGTCCCCAACGAGACGTGGGTACCCGACACGGTGACCCCGCCGGGCGACGACAGGGTCGTCTACCTCGGCTGGCTGTCCAGGGCGCGCGGCGTCCAGGAGGCGATCGAGGTCGGCAGGCTGCTGCAGCCGTACCGGGTGGCGGTCGAACTGATCGGCTACGCCGACCCGCAGTCGCGGCCCGCGCTCAACCAGGCGGTGGCCGAGGGCGTGCTGGAGTGGCGCGACTTCATGCCGAACGACGAGGCGCTCAAGCGGCTCGACGGCGCGCTGGCGGGCCTGTCGCTGCTGCACGACGAGCCCAACTACCGCCACTCCATGCCGACGAAGATCGTGGAGTACATGGCGCACGGCATCCCGGTGATAACGACGCCCTCGCCGCGCGCGGTGGAGCTGGTCGAGCGGTACGAGAGCGGGATCGTCGTGCCGTGGGAGGACCCGAAGGCCGTCGCCCAGGCCGTCCTGTCGCTCCGCGACGACCAGCGCGAACGGCACGCGATGGGCGCCCGCGGCTACGCCGCCGCCCGCGCCAACCACCACTGGCCGAACTCGGCGCGCAGGTTCGTCACCCAGCTCGAATCCTGGGCCGGCGTCAAGAAGTAGCGGTTTATCCTCTACAGATCACGAGGGCGGTAGGTTCCTGACTGTGCGCTGGCTCACTGTGCTCCTCGGTGCCGCGATTCTCGCCGCCATCGCTGCGGTGGTGATCGTCCTGCCCGACGACGAGCCGTCCGCGACCGGCGCCCGGGTCTCGGCCGCCCCCACCACGTCGAAGAAGGCGCTGCCGCAGCCGACCGCCAAGGAGTTCACCGACCCCTGCGGCACCTTCGACCTGCAGGACGTCAAGCCGTACGCGATCACTGGCTACTGGATCACCCCGTCGAGCAACCCGTGCACGTGGCGGCACCAGCTGGAGGAGATCCACGCCGCCGGCGGCGACACCGTCATCAGGATCGGGCACGGCCTGCAGTACCGCCCGGTCAAGGACGGCCGGATCATGACCAGGAACGGCGAGGCCGACCCCCGCTACGCCGACTGCGACGGCTGCTGGGAGGAAGCCGAGAACGACCTCAAGCAGGCCAACCCCGGCAACCGGATCGGCCGCACCTTCGTGTACCGGACCGACGAGGTGTTCGGCCCCGGCCTGTTCCGCTGCCCGCAGATGGAACGCGCCATCGAACGGGACAAACGCGTCTTCTACCGCCTCATCGCCCCGCCCGACGGCTCCGACGACGCCACCTGCGACTTCAGCAAGGCCGGGCGGACCTACGACCTGATCCTGATCTCCGGCGCGCGCACGGACAAGAAGGACAGCCTCACCGAGCTGCTCGACCTCGGCGACCGCTTCGGCGTGCAGGTCTTCCCCTCGCTGCCGATGGCGCCCCGCGACTCCGACGTGTCCACCAGGGCCAGCGAGAAGCATCTCGGCGTGCTCGTCACGCTGACGCGCAGGATCCTGCAGGACTACGGCGACCGCTTCACGGGCAGGGCCTCGCTCGGCGGCTTCTACCAGCCCTTCGAGCTGCAGATGAGCGCCACCATGGCGACCAACCCGACGCTGCGGGTCTACTCCGAGCAGCACACCATCATCGAGCAGGAGCTGCCGGGCAAGCCGATCCTGGTCAGCCCCTACATGGACGCCCGCAAGCGGGTGGGCTTCGGCCAGACCCCCAAGCAGGTCGCCGAGGGCTTCAGGGTGCTGGCCAAGTCGGGCGTCGGCATCATCGCCCCGCAGGACAGCAGGGGCACCGGCAAGGTCGGCCTGTTCTGGCCGGACCAGCGCGACGACGAGGTCGACCCGCGCCTGCGCCCCCTCGTCGGCGAGGCCACCTACGACACCGCCTACCACGGCTCCACCCGCGACTACTACCGCGAGATGGCCCTGGCCCGCGAGCAGTTGATCGAGGACGGCGTCGAGGTGGAGCTGTGGGCGAACGTCGAATCGTTCGAGCCCTCCGCCGTCACGCCGTGCCAGCCCCAGGGCTCCCGCGGCGCGACCGACAAGAAGCGCCTCGACGCCGCCGTCGCCATGACAGGACGGTACGTCCAGAAGGTCGTCTCCTACATGTGGAGCGACTTCTTCACCTGCGGCGACACCCCGCTCAAGGACCAGGTCATGGCCGACCACCTGCGTCCCATCGCGGTCGACGCGGTCAGGACGTCGCCGAACGAGGAGGACGGCGTCGAGATTCGCGGCTACAACCTGGAGCCCGGCGGCACCGTCTCCCTGACCTGGCCAGGAGGCTCGGCCGAGCTGCTGATCAGCGCCACCGACGCCCCCAGCGAGCCCATGGCCGACCGTATCTCGGTCGCCTGGATGCCCTTCGACTGGTCGCAGGTCCCGCTCGGCGTCTGGGTCACGGTCGGGGTCCGCTCACCTTCCGGCCTGCAGGCCACGGAGCCGCTGCACGTGCGCGTCAGCGTGTAACGTGCCTGGCATGGTCCCCAGCGTCCCGGTGAGTGTGGATCTTGTCGTGCTCACCGTCCGTTGCCATGCGCTCTCGGCGCTGGTGTGGCGGCGCGACAACCCGCCGTTCCTGCGCCGATGGTCGCTGTCCGGCGGGTTCATCCAGCTCGACGAGGACCTGCCCGACGCCGCCCGCCGTATCCTCGCCGAACGCGCGGGCCTGCCCGGCGCGCCGGTCCACCTGGAGCAACTCCAGACGTACGGTTACCCCGACCGCGACCCGCGCCAGCGCGTGCTTTCCGTCGCCTACCTGGGGCTCGCCCCCGACCTGCCCGCCTCGGAGAAGGCCCACATGGCGTGGGTGCCCGTCGCCGAACTGACCGCCATGGCCTTCGACCATCGGCGCATCATGCTCGACGGGATCGAACGGGCCCGCGCCAAGCTGGAGTACACCCCGCTGGGGGCGGCCTTCTGCCCGCCCGAGTTCACGGTGGCCGACCTGCGGCGCGTCTACGAGATCGTCTGGGGGCGCGTCCTCGACCCGCGCAACTTCCACCGCAAGGTCACCAAGGCGGAAGGATTCCTGGTGGAGACCGGCTCCACCACCACCCGCGACGGCGGCCGCCCCGCCAAGCTCTACCGCCGCGGCCCCGCCGAACTCCTCCACCCGCCGATGCTGCGCTCCCTCAAGGAATGACCGGCGCGAAAACGTCGTCCGCGGTCACACAGAAGGTGCCGTCGGGAGCGTGGACGATCTCCTCCCTCGCGGCGACCGCGTAGCGCAGGCCGGAGAGGTCGTCGGTCAGCCGCGCGGCCTTCGCCGCCAGACCGGTGACGAGCTTGGCGCCGTTGACCTTCTTCGCCCACTTCGCCTCACCCGCCACGATCGGCCGCCGCGACCGGCCGGCGAGCGCCACCGCGTCGATCTCGTGCTGCCCGTCGGCCCGCCACCACGGGCCGATGGCGACCACGTCGGGGGCCAACTCGGCGGCCCGCAACCTCAGATGATCACGGAACGCCTCCTCCCACGCGCCGCCCAGATGATCGTCGAGCGACGCGACGAGGGCGGGCAGCACGGTCTCACCGAGCCCGCGGTCGATCTCGGGAAGCACCCTGGACAGCGGCCCGAGGTAGAAGGCGAGGAAGTTGTCGGCGATGCGATAGATCCTGCGCCTGCTGCGAGCGGTCTCGGTGACCGGCTGAACCCGTTCCACCAGCCGCAGCGCAAGCAGGTCGTTGAGCGTCCTCGTGGGGTCGGCCCTGATGGCGTCCGCGATCTCGTTGTGCTTGGTGTGGCCCTCGGCGATCGCCTGCAACGTCGCGGCGAGATGGACACCCTGCCCCGCCTCCGTCGCCAGGACGAGATCACCCTCTCTGATCATCTTGGCGTCGGGATGGCAGGCGAGCCTGGCGAGGTTCCGCTCGACCGACAGTTCGGACCGCCACCAGGAGAGGTAGAGCGGCATGCCGCCCAGAATGCCGTAGACCAGGGCACGTCGCGCCGGGTTGAGCTCAGGAAGCATCGCGGCCGCTTCGTGTGGCCTGAACGGATGCAACTGCATGGTCAGGTCGAACCGGCCGTAGAGCGGCGCGCGGTACTCCTGGATCGCGCGCATGGTCCGCACGGCCGAGCCGCACAGGATGATGCGAAGGTGCGAATGACCGTGGGCATGGTCGAGGAATGCTCGGAGCACACCCTCGATCTCGGCTGCGCTCCTGATCAACTCGGGGAACTCATCCAAGATGAGCAGCAGCGGCTCCTTGTCCGCCTCTCTCGCGAGGCTGTCCAGTGCCTCGTCCCAGGTGCGGTAAGGGCGGGACCGTAGATCGCGGGTGGCCGACGTCAGCGACGCCGCCGCCCTGAACGACAGCTCCTCCAACTCGCGATGGGGTGTCCTGCCCCCGCCGGTGTGGAAGACCGTGCGTTTGTCACTGGCGAATTCGCGGAGCAGCGCGGTCTTGCCGACTCTCCTGCGTCCCCATACGAGAGCGGGACGAGGATAAGGGTCCTCCCACCATTCCCGCAGTCTGGCGAGCTGTTCATGCCTTCCGACGAAGTACATGCTTCCACAGTATCCGACATGGATGTCGGCGACGTAGGCGTCGCCGACATTCACGTCGGTAAGACTGTTCCGGCCGCCGACTACCATGGGGCCATGCCTCGTTATCGTGCGATTCTGGACACAATGCCGCCCTACAAGGCGGGCAAGGCCGTGGTGACCGCCGACGGCCGGTCGTACAAGCTCTCCTCCAACGAGTCGCCCTACGATCCGCTCCCGTCGGTGGTCGAGGCGATCGCCGAGGGCGCGAGGCAGATCAACCGCTACCCCGACCCCGGCGCGATCAAGCTGACCGAGACGATCGCGGCCAGGTACGGCGTGCCGCCCGAGCACGTGGCCCTCGGCGCGGGCTCGGTGACCGTGGCCCAGCAGCTGTTCGAGACGTTCGGCGAGCCGGGCGTCGAGGTGATCTACGCGTGGCGCTCCTTCGAGGCGTACCCGCTGCTGGCGAACCTCGCGGGAGTGACCGCGGTGCAGGTTCCGCTGGACGGCGAGGACCACGACCTCGACGCGATGGCCGCGGCCATCACCGACCGCACCCGCATGATCTTCGTGTGCAACCCGAACAACCCCACGGGCACCTCGATCAGGCGGGCCGAGCTCGAGGCGTTCCTCGACAAGGTGCCCTCCGACGTGCTGGTGGTGCTCGACGAGGCCTACCGCGAGTACGTCCGCGACGCCGACGTCCCCGACGGCCTCGACCTCTACCGCGACCGGCCGAACGTCTGCGTCCTGCGCACCTTCTCCAAGGCGTACGGCCTGGCCGGGCTGCGCGTCGGCTACCTGATCGGGCACGAGCCGGTGGCCGCGGCGATCCGCAAGACGATCATCCCGTTCGCCGTCAACCACCTGGCCCAGCTGGCCGCCGTCGCGTCGCTGGCGCCCGCCGCGGAGAAGGAGCTGCTGGAGCGGGTGGACGCCGTCGTCAAGGAGCGCACCAGGGTCCGCGAGGCGCTCATCGAGCAGGGCTGGACGGTGCCGCCGACCGAGGCGAACTTCGTCTGGCTGCGCGTCGGCGAGCGGACGATGGACTTCGCGGCGGCCTGCGCGGTCGAGGGCGTGGCGGTGCGGCCGTTCGCGGGAGAGGGCGCCCGGATCTCGATCGGGACCCCGGAGGCGAACGACGCCTTCCTCCAGGCGGCGGCCGACTTCCTGAAGTCGTGACCGCCCCGGCTCCCGCTATCGCAGCCGTACCAGGCGCATGATCGCTGTCAGAGCTCCGGCGACCGCTGCCACCACCAGCATGATCGACATGGGCGCGGCGAAGTAGGTGAGCTGAGCCCAGGTGACGGTCCGGCCGTTCATGAGGAACGAGATCAGGTCGGGGTAGGCGGCCAGCACCGCGACCGGCAGCAGGACAGGCGTCATGCGCAGCGCGACACGCCACCAGGGCTTGCCTGCCCTTCCGGCGGCCCAGCGCCGTGCCCGCAGCACGCCCATGACCCCCAGGCACGCGGCCGCCAGGGTGATCGCGGCCAGTACCAGCTCGAACCACTGCCGGTCGCCTCCGAGCTGCTCGGGGGTCCTGCCCTCGCTCATGGCGGTGAGTCCCCGCATGATGGCGTAGGTGTCGTCGGTCAGGGCGGCGCTGTTCGCCATGACGGCGAAGCCGTACCCGGTCGTGGGGGAGATGGCCTCGACGGCGTTGTAGGTGAACAGGTTGCCGGAGTGGGTGAGCAGGCCGGTGTCGCGGTCGAGGCCCCAGCCCATGCCGTAGTCGCGGATCTTGACAGGCGTGTGCATGGTCCGCAGGCTCTCCCGCTTGACGAGCGGGCCGCCGTCGCCCGTCTGGAGGATCAGCCATCTGCCCATGTCGGCGGCTGTGGTGATGACTCCACCGCTCCCGCTCTCGTCCAGGAACGCGGGCAGCTCTGGGCGCGACAGCCAGGCGCCGAAGATCGAGTTGTGGCCGTCGGCGGGCTTGACGACCTCGTCGCTGACCGCGCTGGTCCTCATGCCGAGCGGGCGGAAGACGTGTTTCCTCAGGTAGTCGCCGAACCGCAGGCCGCTCGCGGTCTCGACAAGCCTGGCGGCGAGGTTGTAGTTGACGTTGCAGTACGCCCAGCGGGTGCCGGGGTCGGCGGCGAGCTCGGCGGTGGCCAGGCGGGAGGTGTAGTCGGCGAGAGAGGTCGCGCTCTCCAGGGCGCCGATGTCGACCGTGGTGTCCGACAGGCCGGAGGTCTGGTTCAGCAACTGGCGTACGGTGATCGTCGCCGCCCGTGGGTCGGCCATCACGAACCCGGGCAGCTGTCCGGCCACCGGCCGATCCAGCTTGATCTTGCCTTGCTCGACGAGCGTCATGACGGCCATCGCGGTGAACGACTTGCTGACGGAGGCCACCCGCATCGGGGTGTCCTTGGTGACCGGATCGCCGTGGGAGTCGTTGCCGTATCCGGCCGCGTGTACCACCCTCCCGCGGTGCGTCACGACGACGGACATGCCGGGCAGGCCGGTAGATTCCAGCGCCTCGCCGAGGTAGGCGTCGATGGCGGCAGGTGTCATCCCGCCTTCAGGTGCCGGTGAGGCGGCGGTCGGCGCCACGGTGAACATCAAGGCCGCCGAGAGGCCGATCAGCAGGGTCTTCATGGTTTCTCCAGGTGAGGGGGAATGTGAGAAACCTACGAAGCCGCGGGCCCGTCGCGGATCGGCCGACCGTCCAGAACTGCCCCTGACGAAAGTAAGGCCTCTCCCCTCTGGAGGCGGTGAGCGGTGGATGCGTCGGTCAGGGAAGATCGGCCCACACGCCCGCGGGGTGGTTCGGCTTGGGAATCCACAGCTGGGGCTGCCGGTCACGAACGCCGGCCGCGCACCCGTCCTGCCAGGGGAACAGGCCGCTGCGGTCGGGCCAGACGACCTCCATGAACGGCACGGGCGAGTGCTGGTAGAAGTACAGCGCCTGCCCGAACAACGGCTCGTGCCAGCTGCGGTGGACCGCCTTGATCGTGACCGGCAAGCCCTCGATCACGTCGTCGCGCTCCTGGTCGACGACGAGAGTGCGGCCCTCCCTGATGGCATCCCCCAGGCCGTTGAGACAGTGCTGCATGGTCGCCAGGTCGTCGATGCCGAAGATGGCGATCTCGGGAGAGCGAAGGGTGTGCCACAGGCCGACGGTGTAGGCCCATCCGGGGCCCGAGTCGTCGGCGGCAACCGCCTGGGCGACCCAGCCATGCTCCTGCACCAGGCCGATGGTCCGCCGGTCGAAGTCGTCGAGGTCGACATCGTGATCGACACAGATGATGCAGTGGCAGGGCAGTTCGTCGGTCATCGGATTCCAAGCGGCAGGCGGAGCACGTGGTCAGGGCATTGGGCCGGTCATTCCCGCCACGTTGCCTCGGCGCAACGGAACCGAGCGGCCTCCGCGGGTTCGGCATTACGAACCCTGAACTGCCGCCTCTCTGTCCCGATGACCGTCACGATGCCCGTGACGAGCACCTTTCCGCTCATGACGTCGTGGAAGACGACCTGCCGGTCGACGCCGAAGGTCTCGTCGGCGGGGCGGCTCGCGTAGTCCCAGCGCCAGCCCCGGTAGGTGGCGCCCGGCTGCGGCTCGTAGGCAGGGATGTCGACGCTGAAGGTGTTGCGGAGGTCCGGGTTGAGGATCTCTTCGGTACGGCGGTGCGCCGCCAGAGCGCGGGCCGACTCCTCGCGCCTATCAGGGTTCCACTCCGGGTCGTCCTCCGACAGGCAATCCCAATGATCGCCGATCTCCGGATATTTCCGGACCAGCTCCGTCCACCAGTCAGGCCAACCCTGGCGCGCCGCCACGCCGGGTAGCTCTCGCTCCATCATCGCGGCCCTCGCCTGGTCGAAGGGCAGATCCGGGGCGAGCCCGTGGGCGGCCAGATAGTCGGCCATGGTCACCCCCGTGTGGGCGAGGTACTCCTCCATAGCCGCCTCCCGTCGCGAGATCCGCGCCTGGAGCCAGTCGTCCGCGCGGGAGACCGGCACCTCCACCTCACGCGGCTCGCGACGCGCTCCGCCGTCGGGACGCGCGTGCCGTACCGGATCGAAGGCATCCCTGATCGGCCAGAACCGGATCAGCCACCGGGCCAGTTCGCGCTCGTTCCAGGTCTCCTCCGAGGTGAAGTCCGGCGGCTGCGCCGGCGGGAGGGTGTGCGCGGCGACGCCGTACAGGAAATGCGGTGGGCCGATAAGCAGGCTCTGGGTCGCTTCCTCGTCCATGGAGGCCACGCTCACTGAGCCGGTGCCGCCCATGATGGTGGTGTTCACGACCGGGATCCAGGGTGCGTCGGGGGCGGGCGGTTCCGCGTCCCACGCCTCCAGGCGGACCCGGACGAGGTCGTCGTCAGCGTCGCCGTCGAGGACGAGGCTGTGGTCGGGCTCGCATAAGATCGCCAACCCGAACTCCAGCCATACCTCGTCGTCCAGACCACGAACCAACCGAGCCATCAGGCCACCCTTTCCACCGCCGAAGCTCGGAGCATAGGCGGCGACGGCGACAGTTTCGGGCCGCAGTGTCTCTGGTTGGATTCGAACCAACGTCCTCCTGCTCCGCAAGCAGGCGCGCTCTCCACTGCGCCACAGAGACCCGGTAGCGGGTGCGGGAATCGAACCCGCCCATAACGGCTTATGAAACCGTCGAGCACACCAGCGCCCTCACCCGCCCTGGAAACGACAGAACCGCCCCCGACCTGCCCGGTCAGAGACGGCTCACGAGGTCGACGCTACCGACGTCAGCTGTGAGCCTCCCAGGGCGTGTGCATTCGGCGGTGACGTCGCATGATCTCTCCAAGTCCAGCGTGGCTGCGTGGGTACGAGCATGCCTGCCAGGTCGGAGCAGGCGCAACGCATTTTCCCCTCGAAGGGGACGTCACTCCAGGCGCAGCAGGCGGGACAACGTGATCAGATGCGAGGCGTTCGTCGGTGTGAAGTTCGCGTACTTCGTGGCCGCCAGCGTGTACACCTGCCGGTCGAACTCCGCGAGCTCCAGCCACGAGTGCAGGAAGTAGTCGACCCCGTTGGCCACCCCGGTCCCGTCCACGTAAAGGCTGAAGACCGGCGCGCTCGTCGACCCGTTCCACATGTTGTCCTTGAACGTCTTCGTGAACGCCGTCATGTCGGCCGCGGTGAACACCTGCCCGCGCCGGTGGTTCTCCACGATGGCCGACAGGTCCACGTTCCCGTGCGACAGGTCCTCCTTCTGGGAGGCGTACGTCGCGTACTTCCACACGTACGCCCCGGACGAGCTGGTCAGATGGCTCTTGGTCCACTGCGCGATCCTGGTCGCCCGATCCAGGTAGGCGGGGTCGCCGTTGACCTCGTGCAGGACGTTCAGCAGGTTCGCGAAGGCCAGCGACATGTTGAACGGCAGGTCGTCATACGCCCTGGTGTGGCTGAAGGTGTCGACGTCAGGCGGTTGCTGGTAGGACGTGCCGTTCCAGGTGTTGCCGAGGTAGGCACTGTGCTCCCATCGGGGGACGAGCTCGTTCTCCAGGAAAGCCCGGTATGTCGCCGCTTTCGCGTTATATCCGGCCAGGGCGGGGGTTTTGGCGACGAGCCGGACGAACTCCGCGATGGGGATGCCGATCATTCCGTCGTGCACGATGTACGGGAAGATCCCGCTCAGCCGTACATCATCGAAGTACGCCGACCCGCTCACCGTGTACGACGCGTGCTCCAGCCACACCTCCGGCGCCCGCCCGGCCGGAACGTCGCAGGTCGTCTCCTTGAACTGCCACGCGGTCGAGGCGAACTCCAGCATGCACAGCGTCGTGGACCCGTCGCGCAGCACGACCCGCCCGACGACCGAGCCGGTCCGCTTGCCCCACGCCCGCAGGAGGTGCTTGGTCCCGCCCGCGTAGCTGGAGCCGATCTTCTGGCGGAGCTTCTTCCACTTCGTCTGGTCGGAGACGACGCGGACCGACCGGCTGCCCGTGCCGCTGGGCACGTCCGTGGTCCGGTAGATGTGGCTGCCGGTGTCCTGGAACCTGGTCCAGGAGGCGGGCAGGGTGGTGTCGCCGCTCGCAGCCGTCTCGAAGCTCGAATTGGCCAGCTCGGGCGGCGAGTACCGGCCGGTGCTCCAGCCGAGGAAGCCGTCGCCGTCGATGTCGTCGGCGTCGGCGATCACCGTGTCGGCGTGGGTGACGAGCTTGTCGAGCCAGGCGGTGTCCCCCGTGGCGGCGTAGACGTCGAGGTAGCTGCGCATGATGTAGCTCTCGCCCCACGCCAGGTTCGCGCTGTCGGGGTTGTTGTAGGCGGTGTGCCCGATCTGCGCCTCCAGCGCCCGGTACTTCGTGAGCCACCCACTTTCGGCGGCGGCGGGGGCGGCCGTCACAGGGAGGGAGGCGGGGGTGGCGGGCGTGGCCGGCAAGTGGGAAGCGGGGGTGAAGGTAAGCAGGAGAGAGGCGGCGGCGACCAGCTTGAGTAACATCACGACCCCCTGCGGGCGTGCCAGTTGAGGTAGGCGACGCAGGCCAGGTAGGAGCCCTGCTGCGGCTCCACGGCGCGGGCGTCGTAGATCGAGCGGGAGTGGCCGAACACCGTCTCGTCCCACTGCGCGACCGCCATCCACCGGGGTGCCTGCAGGTACTGCCCCGCGCTGGTGGTGCTGCCGGTGCCGTTCACCCGCTGGAAGGCGGTGGGGAGGCCGTCGGCGCCCGTGGTCGCCAGGTTCCTGCTGTAGGTGCGCGCGAAGCGCGCCATGTCCTGCCCCTGGTAGAAGAGACGGTTGCGGAAGACGGCCGCGGCGAACTCCACGTCGATTGCGCCGTGGCTGAGGTCCTCGATGCCCTGCACGGGATTGCTCGACGGCGTGTACTCGGAGACGCCGTCGCTCTTGGCGAACCCGTGGTAGGCCTTGCCGAACGCGGGCCAGTACGTCCAGACGTAGGCGTCGTCGGCGTCCGCCGTCAGCTCGCGGGCGAACGTGCGCGCCATCCGCCTGGCGCGGTCCCGGTAGAACGGGTCGCCGGTGGCGGCGGCCAGTTCGGCGTAGGTCTGGCCGAGCGCCAGGCTCTGGTTGGTGGGCTGCTCGGTGCCGTCGTAGCCGAGCGGCGTGCCCTTGTTCCAGACGAAGTACCCGTGGCCGTCGTCGGTCTGGCGCCACTCGTCGTCGTGGACGGCCGCCGCGTCGCGCGCCGCCTTGAGGTACTCCACCGCCTTGTGCCGATATTTCGGTACGGCCAGCAGCCGCGGACTCCTGAAGACGGTCTTCGCGAACGACGCCATCGGATAGGTGATCATCCCGGTGTGCACGGTGAACACGACCGGCTGCGAGGCGAACGGGGTGGCTCCGGGCACGGGCGCCGCGTTCGCCGAGGGCGTGGGCCTGAGCTCGCGGGCGGTCACCAGCGTCGGCGTCGGATACGCGTCGAGGATCCGGCGCACCGCGTAGTCGGGCGCGGACGGGTCGAGCGACAGGTCGGGGAACGTGGCCACCAGGTTGGACCTGGTGTTCTTCACCTCCAGGGCGAAACGGCCCTCGGAAGCGCCGGAGCTGACGGTCGCCACCGCGTTGTCGGCGTAGGACAGCGCCGTCCGCACCTCCAGCAGCGGCGTGCCGTCCGCGTCCTTGAGAGTGACGACGCCCACGGTGTAGGGCGCCATGGCCCGCCACGCGGGAAGCGAGAGCCCCCGATGGTCCTTGACCCCGCGCACCGAGTCGCGGTTGGCCAGCACGAGATCGATGTTGGTGATGAGCCGGTCGAGGTAGTGGGTGTCCTTGTACGCCTCGTACATCCTGATGAATCCGGCCAGGATGTACGACTGGCCCCACGCGAGGCCGCCGTGCTCGTTGGTGTCGGTGGGCTGTCCGCCCCTGCCGCTCTCGTGGAAGAGCTTGTCGAACAGGTCGAACGTCTCGCGCGAGGTGTAGTCGTAGGCCGACGAACTGGTGAAACCGAGGGCGCCGACGGCGAGCGCGCCCATACCGAACTGCCTGCGAGTCAACATGTGATCAGCCCTTCACCGCTCCGCGCATGCCCTCGAGGACATGCCGTTGCATGATCATGAATACGACGACCACCGGAATGATGGAGATCATCGTTCCGGCGGCCTGGGACCGGACGTCGCTGCCGGTGACCCCGGACAGATAGGCGATGCCGAGGGCGATCGGGTACTTCGCCGAGTCCTTGAGCACCACCAGTGGCCAGATGAAGCTGTTCCAGACCGAGACGAAGCCGAGAATGCCGAGGATCGCCAGTGTCGGCCGGGCGGCGGGCAGCATGACGTGCCAGAAGATGCGCAGCTCGTGGCAGCCGTCGGTGCGGGCGGCGTCCACGATCTCGCGGGGCACCCCGGCGAAGGTCTGGCGGAGCAGGAAGATCCCGAACGCCGAGAGCAGCCCGGGAAGGATCACCCCGGCGAAGGTGTCGGCCAGGCCGAGCTGCGAGACGACGAGGAAGCGCGGGATGAGCATGACCTCGCCCGGCAGGAACATCGTCGACAGGATCGCCAGGAAGATGAGGGTGTTGCCGCGGAAGCTCATCCGCGCCAGCGGGTAGGCGCACAGCGCGGAGACCAGCACGTAGGCCGGCACCATCACGCCCACGTAGATGAGCGAGTTGACCAGGTAGGTCGGGTACGGGATGACCGTCCAGGCCTCCTTCACCCAGTCGAGCACCGGTGGCCGGGGGATGATGTCGGGCGGGAAGGAGAAGACGGGCTGGCTCGACGGTTTGAGCCCGGCCGACAGCAGGATCAGGAACGGCCCGACGAAGACCAGGGCGATCGCGGTGAGCAGGACGTACATTCCGGCTTTTCTCATGTACGCCCCCTGGTCATGCGGTAGTTGAGCATCGCCATGCCGATCAGCACCGCCCAGAGCACGAGGCCGACGGCGCTGGCGTAGCCCATCTCGTAGCTCTCGAAGCCGAGCGACCAGATGTAGTAGCCGAGCGTGAGGGTCGCGTCCTGCGGCCCGCCCCTGGTCATCACGTACACCGAGGTGAAGGCCTGCATCGCGTCGAGCATCTCCATGGTGAACGCGACCGCGATGTAGGGGATCATGAGCGGCACCGTGATACGGCGCAGCCGGTCCCAGGCCGAGGCGCCGTCGACCCTGGCCGCCTCGTAGAGGGTGCTGTCGATGGTCTGCAGCCCGGCCAGGTAGATCATCATGTAGAAGCCCATGCTCTTCCAGCCCTCGACCAGGATGAGTGCGGGCAGCGCCCAGAACGGGTCGAGCAGATACTGGATGGGCTGGTCGAGCAGTCCCGCGCCGGTGAGGATCCAGTTCAGCACGCCCTGCTGGTGGAAGACGTACTCCCACGCGATCGCCACCGCGACCATCGAGGTCACGACCGGCAGGTAGTAGAGCATCCTGAACGTCCTGATCCCCGGCAGCCGCTGGTTCACCAGGACGGCCAGCAGCAGGGGCGCCACGACGAGCAGCGGGAACAGCCCGACGAGGAAGAGCACGGAGTTGAGCGTCGCCTTCCAGAACCGC
This sequence comes from Nonomuraea sp. NPDC059194, assembly GCF_042754765.1. Classification (NCBI taxonomy): domain Bacteria; kingdom Bacillati; phylum Actinomycetota; class Actinomycetes; order Streptosporangiales; family Streptosporangiaceae; genus Nonomuraea; species Nonomuraea sp. NPDC059194. Next base: position 142,773 of record NZ_JBHZBH010000007.1, read on the forward strand.
GGGTCGTCCAGGAGCCTGACGAAGTTGTCCAGGCCGACGAACACGGGCGGCGAGATCGCGTCGTACTCCATGAAGGACAGCTGGATCGCGGTGACCGCGGGCCAGACGAAGAACACGCCGAACAGGGCCAGCGCGGGTAACGCGAACAGGTACGGCGTGTACCACCGCTGCCCAGGGATCCTGCCGACGGTCATAGGGGTCCTAAAGTGCGTATTACGGCGGCCAGAATTTCGTGCAGCGTATTCTGGGGTATGAGGGCCGTCAAGGGTCCAGGGGATTGACGCAATCCGCTGCGAGTGTCATTCTGCCGAAAGTTCAACTTATGGACGGCCATAACTTCAGGAGGTTCGTCGTCATGACCAGAAGTGTCTTAACGGCGGGCGCGCTCGCGCTATCCATGCTCCTCACCGGCTGCGTTGCCGGCACATCCTCCGGAGGCGACACCGCCGCCGCCGACCAGCCGTTCGAGGGCGAGGTCGAGTTCTGGACGATCAACCTGAAGAAGAACTACAGCGCCTACATCGAGGGGCTGATCGCCGAGTACAAGAAGCAGCACCCGAAGGTCGCCATCACCTGGGTCGACGTGCCCGGCCAGGAGAGCGCGACCAAGCTGCTGGCCGCCGTGGCAAGCGGCGACGTGCCCGACGCCGTCAACGTCAGCTCGATCGAGCTCGGCCGGTTCACCCCGTCGCTGACCCCGCTCGACGACCTGTTCACCCAGGCCGACCTGGCCGACTTCCAGCCCAACCTGGTCGAGCCGCTGCGCATGGACGGCAAGCTGTACGCCGTGCCCTGGTACAACGGCGGCGCCCCGGTGGCCGTGTACCGCAAGTCCCTGGTGAGCAAGGCGGGCTTCGACCCGGCCAAGCCGCCGGCGAACTTCGACGAGGCGCTCGCCCTGGCCGACGAGGTCTACGCCAAGGCCAAGGTCAACGGGATGAACTCGATCCCCGACGTCAACCTGCTCCGCTACTACGGCATTGAGCTGCTGTCGCCCGACAAGAAGAAGGCGGCGTTCAACACGCCCGAGGCGGTCGTCGTACTGGACAAGTTCAAGAAGAGCTACGACGGGCACGGCATCGCGCCGGGAGCCATCTCCAAGGACGTCCGCAGCCTGCCGCAGAGCCTGGAGAACGGCCAGGTCGCCTTCAAGGCGATGAGCTACGCCGCCGAACTGCTCAACGTGCAGAAGAACGCGCCCGACGTCTACCAGGACCTCGCGGTCACCGAGGGGGTGCGGATGAGCACCGGCGGCTTCCTGCTCCTGGCCCAGCAAGCCTTCTCCATCCCCAAGGCCTCCAAGCACAAGAAGGCCGCCGCCGAGTTCATCAAGTTCTTCACCAACGGTGCCAACCAGCTGGCCTTCTGCAAGATCGTGCCGATCTACCCCTCCACCGTCTCCACGACCAAGGCCCCCTTCTTCACCGAGGCGAGCGGTGAGGACCCGATGTCGGTGGCCCGTCAGGTGAACGCGAGGGCGCTGTCCGAGCTGGAGTACAAGCCGCTCGGCACCACCAAGGACGCCGAGCTCGGCGAGCACCTCCTGGAGGAGGTCAGGGCCTTCCTCACGGGTACCAAGAGCGCCAAGGAGGCGCTCGACGCGGCAGAGAAGCGATGGAATGACACACTTGCCTAAGCTCCGGGTAGGAATCATCGGCGCCGGGATCATGGGTCGCGGCCACGCCGAGGTGTTCGCCGCCCATCCCGACGTCGAGCTCACCGCCGTCTCCCGCAGGCCCCTGGGCGACGCGACCGTCTACGCCGACTACCGCGACCTGCTCGCCTCCGGCACGGTCGACGCCGTCTCCGTCACCACCCCCGACCACCTCCACGCCGACGTGATGGTGGCCGCGGCCGAGGCGGGCGTGCACATCCTGGTCGAGAAGCCGTTCACGACCACCGTCGAGGACGCCGACCGCGCGGTCGCCGCGATCAGGCAGGCGGGCGTGACCGCGATGTGCCTGTTCAACCACCGCTGGGTGCCCGCCTACGCCCAGGCCAAGCAGCAGATGCCGCTGGTCGGCGAGCCCGTCGTCGGCTACGCCCGCAAGGACGACACCATCCACGTGCCCACCGAGATGATCGGCTGGGCCGACCGGACCACCTGCGCCTGGTTCCTGTCCAGCCACGACATCGACCTGCTCACCTGGCTCTACGACGACCAGGTGGTCGAGGTCTTCGCCACCGCCAGGTACGGCAAGCTGCGCGGCATGGGCATCGAGACGCCCGACGCGATGCAGATCCAGGCCCGCTTCGGCAGGGGAGCGATGGCCACCTTCGAGTCGGCGTGGATCTACCCGAACACCTTCCCGACCATGGTCGACAGCTACGTCACCGTGGTCGGAGAGTCGGGCGTCATCCAGCTCGACAGGCAGAAGGAGAACATCCAGCTCGCCACCGAGCAGGCCTACACCTACCCGCGCAACATGCTGCAGCGCGTCGTCCACGGCGTCCCCGCGGGCGCCTACCGCGACGCCATCCACCACTTCGTCGACTGCGCCCGCACCGGGACCCCGCCCTTGATCACCGTCGAGAGCTCCCGGCACGTGACCGCCGTCCTCGCCGCCGCCCACGAGTCGGCCCGCACGGGAGCACCGGTGAAGCTCTGATGTCAGTGGAGAAAGCGCCGCACGTGCATCCCACGCGGATGCGGCACATCCCCGACGAGGACCTGTTCGCCGCGCTGGGCGGCGACGGCAGGGCGTGGCGGTGGCGCGCGCCCATCCCCGTCGGCATGCCCGCCGACGGGGCCGACGAACTGCTCGAGGCCGAGGTCGACTTCCTCGACAAGGGGCACGGCAAGTCCCAGCTGTACGGCTTCCACTACCTGCGCTGGATGACCCCGCTGGTGGCCGCCTACGCCGAGAGCGGCGACCCGCGCTACGCCGCCGGGTGGGAGCGCCTGTTCCGCCAGTGGTACGCCAGTCGCGACCTGGTCGAGGGCGACTGGCCGGGCCTCGACGTGGTCTGGTACTCGCTCGGCGTCTGCGCCCGCTCCATGTACGTCACGCACGCGCTGGCCGTACTCGGGCAGGCCGTCGGCGAGGAGTGCTGGAAGGAGATGATGAAGACCGTCCTCGGGGGTGCCAGGTGGGCGGCCGAGGAGCACGACGAGTTCCGGCACGGCAACTGGCAGTTCGCCACCGTCTGCGAGCTGCTGCACACCGCCAGGGTGTTCGCCGACCTGCCGGAGGCCCCGCAGTGGGCCGAGATCGCCACGGCGCGCATCGCCGAACACCTGGAGCGCGACGTGCGCGCCGACGGCGGACACCACGAGCGCTCGCCCGGCTACCACGTCATGTGCCTCGAAGCGCTCAAGCGGGCCGCCGCCGTCGAACCAAGCCTCGCGACCCACCCGCGCTACCCGGCCATGCACGACTGGCTCGGCGCGCTCATGACCTCGGGAGGGTGGGTGCCGCACCTGCAGGACAGCGGCGTCGTCTGGCCGCAGGACGTCGAGCCCGCCAAGGCTTCGGTCAACCTGGAAGCCAGCGGCTACGCCGTCTTCCGCTCCGAAGACTTCCACACCGTGATCAACTACGGCCCGTACGTGGGCCACGAGCTCGAACCGCACAGCCACCACGCCGCGCTCGACTTCGTGATCACCGGATGGGGCGTGCCGCTGGCGTGGGAGGCCGGCGGCCCGCCGTCCTACGACGACCCCGGCTACTACGACTGGTACCAGGCCACCAGGGCGCACAACACGCTGCTCGTGCCCGGCCAGGACTACACCGAGGACCGCATGGCTGGCTGCGACCTGTTCTCCACCAGCGAGACCCTCGACGTCTTCGCCGGACACCACCACGGCTACACCGCCCGCCACGACCGCAGGATCGTCTTCGTGCGCGACGAGGGCTACTGGGTGGTCACCGACCGGATCGAGGCGGAGGCGATCTGGCAGGTGCACGGCCTGTCCCCATGGGTACGGCACGGCCCCGGCTACCGCACCGAGCGAGGCCCCGGCCTGCTCGTCGTCCCGCTGGAGGAGCCCGACGAGGTCCTGTTCGGGAACGGTCCCGCGCGCATCCCCGACCCCGTCACCAGGACCGCCGAATACGGGCGGATCCACTCGCTCGGCCTGCGCCGCCGCGACGGCGGGTTCACCGTCGGCCTCTTCCCCTTCCGCGACGAGCCCCCCGCGATCCCCGACGGATGGATGGTCCATGCTGATCGACGCTGACGCGATGCTCGGCCGGCACCCGCGCAGGGACGTCGGTGAGGGGACGGTCGCCGAGGCGCTGGCCAGAATGGACCGCTTCGGCATCGCCGAGGCCGTCGTGAGCCACACCCTGTCCTGGCTGCACGACCCCGCCACGGGCAACCGCCGCCTGCTCGACCTGGTCCAGGACGAGCCCAGGCTGCGGCCGTGCTGGGTGCTGCTGCCCGACACCTGCGGCGAGACCGGCACACCGGACGCGTTCGTGTCCGCCGCCGTCGGCGCGGGCGTCGCCGCCGTCCGCGCCTACCCCGCCGACCATGGCTACGACCTGGCGGGCCGCGACGCCGCCCCGATGCTCCACGCGCTGGAGGAGGCCGCGCTCCCGTTGCTGCTCGACGCCGCGCAGCTCGGCTGGCCCGCCATCGAGGCGGTCGCGCGCGCCCACCCGCGCCTGCCCGTCGTCGTCGGCGGCCTCGGCTACCGCGTGCTCAGGCAGGCCGCGGGCGTCCTGGCCCGCACCGCCAACGTCCACCTGGGGCTGGCCAACCTCTCCTCCCACCGCGGCCTCGAATGGCTCGTCGAGCGGTACGGCACGCACCGCGTCGTCTTCGGCACCGGAGCGCCCGCCAGGGACTCCGCCGAGGCCGTGACCAGGTTGCTGTGGTCCGAACTCGACGACGACGCCGTGGCCGCCATCGGATGGGGCAACCTGCGCGGCCTGCTCCACGACGAAGCGAGGGTCGCGTGAACGCTCTCACCACCGCGCTGTGGAAGCGCGAACCGCAGCGCGCGCTGCCGATCGTGGACGCGCACGCCCACGCCGGGCCGTACAGCCTGTTCTTCATCCCCGACGCGGGACCCGACGGGATGGCGCGGGTCATGGACAGGTGCGGGGTGTCCCACGCGGTCATCTCCAGCCACCTGGCCATCCAGCTCGACGCCGCCGAGGGCAACGCGCAGACCGCGGCGATCGTGGCCGCCGCGCCCGGCAGGTTCACCGGCTACCTGACCGTCAACCCGTGGCAGGACCCGGTACGGGAGCTGGCCACCTGGGGCGGCGACCCGCGCTTCGGCGGCATCAAGGTCCATCCCGACCTGCACGACTACCCGCTCACCGGCAGCCGCTACGCGCCGGTGTGGGAGTTCGCGCAGCGGACCGGCTGCCCGGTGCTGACGCACACCTACGAGGGCTCGCCGTACAACGACCTGCCGATGGTGGACGAGGTGGCCGCGCGCCACCCGGACGCGGTGATCCTCGCGGGCCACGCGGGGGCCACGCCCGCGGGGTTCGACGCGGCGATCGAGGTGGCGCGGCGGCGGCCCGGGGTGGTGCTGGAGGTGTGCGGCTCCTTCAACACCGGCGCCGACATCGCCACAATGGTGAGAGAGGTGGGCGCGGACCGCGTCGTCTACGGCTCCGACTTTCCCTTCATCGATCTGCGGATGTCGCTGGGACGGGTAATCTTCAGTGGCCTCGCTGAGGAGGATCGGGCGGCGGTGCTCGGCGGAACGATGACCCGCCTGCTTCAGTGGCGATCCGGACTGGAGTGATCACGATCATGGATCGGTTGCGTGCCGAGGCGCGATCCAGGGTGGCGATCGGGGTCGTGGGCCCCACCGACCTGGTCGAGCAGATCATGATGATCGGCGCCGACCTGCCCGGCGCCGCCGACTGGCGGCTCGTCGGCGCCCCCCACGCGGGCGAGCACGAGACCTACGAGAAGTTCTCCAGGATCGCCGACAGCATCGACGTCGCCCTGTTCACCGGACCGCTCCAACACGACCTGGCCAGGCAGGCGGGCGAGCTGCCGGTTCCCGCCACGTTCGTGCCGATGAGCGGGGCCAGCCTCTACGCCAGCCTGCTGCGCGGCGTCATCACCCACGGCATCGACCCCGCCAGGGTCAGCATCGACTCGCTGCCCGCCGCCGACGTCGCCGAGGCCTACGGCGAGATCGGCGTCGGCACCGAGGGCGTCCACCTGTCGGAGTACGACCAGCCCGAGTCGGCGCGCGGCTTCGCCGCCTTCCACGAGCAGCTCTACCGCCAGGGCGCCACCACCGCCGCGCTGACCACGGTCAGGAGCGTGGCCACGAAGCTGACCGCCGCGGGCGTGCCGGTGCTGCGCATGCGGCCGACCTCCCACACGCTGCGCCTGGCCCTCAACACCGCCGCGCTGCTCGGGACCGGCAGCAGGCTGGAGGAGTCGCAGATCGCCATCGTCGTGGTCGAACTGGCCGCCTCCGCCAGGCCCAGCTACTCGGGCCCTGGCAACTACTGGCAGCAGGAGCTCAAGCTGTCGCTGCACCAGTCATTGCTGGCCGACGCCCGCGTGATGGGCGCCACCGTCGTGCCACGCGACGAGAACAGCTACGTCGTCACCGCCACCGTCGGCGCGCTCGCCCAGGCCACCGACGGCTTCCGCGTCGCCCCCTTCATGGACAGGATCCGCACCGACGCGGGCGTGGCCGTCGAGGTCGGCATCGGGCTCGGCACCACCGCCCGCGACGCCGACGCCAACGCCATGGTCGCCGTCGACAAGGCGCGCGGCGTGGGGGCCGCGGCCGCCTACCTGGTCGGCGGCGACGGCGTCGTGCTGTCGCTGCCGCAGCGCCAGCGCAGGCGGGCCGAGACCGAGCCCGTCATCACCACCAAGGCGGCCAAGCTCCTCGAACGGCTGGTCGAAGGGCTCGGCGACGGGCCAGAGGCGCTCGTCGTCGACGCCGAGATCGTGGCCGACGTGCTGGCCATCGCGCCGCGCAGCGCCCGCCGGGTGCTGCAGAGCCTGGCGGAGGAGGGGCTGGCGTGGCCGATGCCGCCCGTCAAGGGCACCCAGGCGGGACGGCCGCGGCAGCCGTACCGGCTGGTCAAGAACTGACCTCCGCCAGCAGGTCGCGCGCGGTTGCCGCGAGCAGTTCGGCGCTGCCCGGCGCGACCTGGCTGGCCAGCACCTCGTACTCGGGCCGCGCGTAGGCGTCGGCGGTGGGCAGGTAGCCGGGGTAGCCGTTGACGTACCCGAGGACCACCGTGGGCTGTCCCGCGCCGCTGTCGGCGATGCTCGCGGCGACGGCGAGGAACGGCTCGCCCGGCAGGCCGACGAGCAGGAGATCGCCCAGCCTGGCGACACTCACCTCGACCCCGATCGGGCCGGTCGCGCTGGTGCGGGCTCGCACGCCCTCCAGCCTGCTCCTGGCCAGCCGCGCCGCCACGGGGTCTGCGGCGGCGCGCTCGACGTCGGCCACCAGCGAGTCGACGTCGACGGCCACGGTGGCTCGCCGGAGCGCCAACCGCCGCCCCACCCACGCGACCTCCACCGGAGCCATCCCGGCAACGTCGGCATCGGTGTCGATGGGAGCCTCTGACGGGGACAGGGACCGGGATGAGTGCGGGGCCGGAGCCGCGGAGGGCCAGGCGGGGGTCGCGGGCTCCGCCAGCAACTCGATGCAGCGGGCCGCCACCACGTCGCCCAAGCGGTCCAGCTCGGCCGCGTCCTGCCCGCGCCGGGTGTGACGGGTGCTGATGTCGCCCGCCGCGCCCGTGGCCACCACCACCCACACCTGGCCGCCGAGCCGCTCCCTCAGCCGCCTGCGCACCGCCCCCACCAGGTCGGCGCTGACCATCCGGTTGGACGCGGGCAGCACCGTCGGGTGAACCGGCAACACCACCACGACCCCGACCAGCCCGCCGTCCCTCACGGCGATCACGTCGAGCGGCACCACCGCCTCGGCGTCCGGCCTGCTCCTGTCCGCGCCCACCCCGCGCAGCTCGCCCCGGTGCGCGCCACCCTCGCACGGCCGTTCCCCCGCCACAGCAGCCTGTACGGCGGAGCGGCACGCGGCGGCGATCGCCTCCGCCCACGGACCCGGCGTGGGCCCACCGCCCGGCACGCAACCCGTCTCGGGTCCCGCGTGGGTGTGGCTGGCGGCCAGCCACAGTTCGCACCCCGCCTCCCGCCTGACCCGCTGGACGAGATCGTCGTTGACGCAGATGACGTCGGCGACGACCAGCGCGAACCTGCGCCCGCCCGCACTCCAGGTGACGGCGCTGACCTGAAGCGGATCGAGCACCCCCGTGGACGGGCCCGGCCTGTCGACGTACCCGCCCATCGGCGTCCCCTCCGGCACCACGAGCGCCGCCTCCCCATACCCCACCGCCATCGGTCGGGTGGGTGTGGCGCGAGGGTGGGTCGGTTGGTCGCGTTTGGCTTGGGGGTGGGTCGGTTGGGTGGGTGTGGACTCAGGATCGGATGGGTTGGTGGGTGCGGGTTCGGGGTGTGGGGGGTTCATCGGTGGGCCTCCGTGACGAGGGAGCGGTAGGGGCCGAGGTCGGGAGCGGCGGCCAGGAACGCGGCGCCCGCGAGGCTGTCGCCCGCGGCGGGCGTGACGTGGGCGTGGGGGAGCCGTCGGGCGAGTTCGGCCGAGAACGCGTCCCTGAGCGTCTGGTCGCGTAACAGGCGGCCCGTCCACGCGACGGGCACCGCCGTACCGTCGGGAAAGCCTCGGGCGGCCGCGGCGACGGTCCCGGCCAGCTCGGCCCCCGCGGACGTGACGATGGCGCGGGCGGTGGGGTCGTGGGCGGCGAGCTCGAAGACGTGGACGGCGAAGCGGGCGATCCGTGCCACCGCGTCGGAGGACAGGTAGAGCCGCCGGGGCAGTCCGTTCAGGTCGCCGAAGACCTCGCGGGCCCTGCGGGTGAGCGGTCCGGGCTCGGCGCGGCCGTCGTGGCCTCTGAAGGCGGCGTCCATGCCCCTGGAGCCGATCCAGAAGCCGCTGCCCGCGTCGCCGTAGAGGTGCCCCCAACCGTCCACCTGGACCACCCCCGAACGGACGCCGAGGGCGATCGCGCCGGTTCCGGCGGCCAGGACGACTCCGTCGGCGCCCGCGAACGCCCCCGCGTGCGAGGTGACCACGTCGGTCGTGAGCAGCACCCGCCTGGCGATCCCGAGCAGCCGCGCTGTCAGGGTGGCAGGGGAGTCGACGAGCGTCGTCAGGCCGAGACAGACGGTGTCGAGGTCGCCCCAGCCTGTCCCGATCCGTTCGATGATGGCCGCGGCCGGTGAGCCCTCGGCGTACGACAGGCCCGCCACCTCGCGCGTCTCCAGCACCCGCCCTGACGACGCCAGTCCGAGCCGCAGGCCCGTCTGCCCGCCGTCGATCGCCAGATCCATGCGGCACCTCTCAGTGACGGATACCGGCGCGCCGGTACTCGGTGGGTGAACAGCCGACGTGCCTGCGGAAGGCGCCGCGCAGCGCCTTCGCGCTCGGATACCCGGACCGCGCCGCGACCACGTCGATGGGCAGCGTCGAGGTCGTCAGCAGCCGTCTGGCGTGCCGCAGCCGCAGCGCCGTCAGGTGCCGCAGGAACGTCGTGCGCCGCTCCTCGGCGAACAGGTGGGAGATGTAGAACGGGCTCGCGCACACCGCCTCCGCGACGGTCGCGAGCCGCAGGCGCGGGTCGGCGTAGTGTTCGGCCAGGTACGCCTCGGCCATCGCCAGGATGTCGGTGCGCGCGGGCGGCGGCATCAGCCTGGCCAGCGTGTCCCGCAGCCAGATGTGCAGGTAGGAGCGCTCGTGGATGTCGCCGACCGTGACGATGTCCTCGATCGGCAGCCGGGCGCACGCCTCCACCCAGTCGGTCGACCCGTCGGCCAGGCGGGAGCTGTTGACGGTGTCGACGACGAACAGGAGCTGGCCGATGAGCCAGTTGCGCAGCGTCCTGGGGTCGGCGTCGCGCTCGGCCGCGCACCTGTCCACCCATCCGGCCAGCAGCCCCGCCGCGCCGTTACGGTCGCCCGCCCGCACCCGCCTGGCAAGCTCGTCCTCGATCCGCACGACAGGCGCGACCCGCCCCGCAGGCGCCCCCCGTGCGGCGTGCCCGCCACCGAGCCCACCACCGGGCCCGCCACTGGGCCGATCAGCGGGAGGCGCAGTCAGCGGGGCGATCACCCGGTCGCCGCCGAGCACGAGCTTGTAGTCGTTGGCCCGCCGCGCCTCCCTCTCCGCCTCCCCGTGCGCCAGGCTGGGCAGGCCGAGGCTGACCGTGGCCGTCCAGGCCGTCTCCCGCACGATGCGGGCCCGTACCTCCTCGGCCAGCGCCGCCGCCTCCGACATCAGCGCGTCGGGGTCGGCTCCGGTCAGCAGCATCAGCCACTCCTCAGGCGGCTGCGGACGGCAGCTCACCCCGGGACGCCCCGAGGCGGCGGCCCATACGGCCCGGTCGGCGCGTTCGAGCTGGCGGCGCGCCCACACCTGCCCCTGCACCTGCGAGGAGGCGACGAAGTCATCGATGTCCACCAGCGCGGCGACGGCATAGCTCATGCCACCACTTTAGGCGGACCGAAATCTGACCGTATTCACGAGCGTGCCGACACCCGCGACCGTGGCCCGCATCGTGTCACCGTGAGCGAGCGGGGCGATCCCCGCGACAGTGCCGGTCGCGATGAGGTCGCCCGGCAGCAGCGTCATCCCGTCCGACAGGTCGGCGATCAGCCGGGGGATGCCGAACACCATCTGCTTGGTGTTGGCGCGCTGCCTGACCTCGCCGTCCACCTCCAGTGTGAGTTCCAGCGACTGCGGGTCAGGCACCTCGTCCACCGTCGCGAGGTACGGCCCGGCGGGCGCGAACGTGTCGAACCCCTTGGACTGGTCCCACGGCACGTTCCGGGAGATGTTGGCCAGTTGCAGGTCCCGCGCGGTCATGTCGTTGAGCACCGTGTATCCGGCCACCGCCTCCCGCCAGCGTTCGGCGGGCAGGCCCTTGGTGACCTTGCCGATCACCACCGCCAGCTCCACCTCGTGCTCCAGGTGCCGGGTCCGCGCGGGGGCGACGACCGGCTGGTTGTGCCCGGTCAGCGCGGACGGCGGCTTGAAGAACAGCACGGGCTCGGGCGGCACCTCCATGCCGCTCTCCTCGGCGTGCGCGACGTAGTTCAGCGCCAGGCAGCAGATCTTCGTGCAGGTGGCCACCGGCGGCTCGAACAGCACCTCGGCCTCGTCGAGGACGGGCCTGCGCCTGGACACCTCCTCGGTGAGGCGGTCGAGGCCGTGGGAGTTCAGCAGGGCCACGGGGTCGTCGGTGCCGAGGTCTGACAGGCTGACCAGCGCTCCGCCGCGCAGGGCCACCAGCTCGACGGGGGCGGAGGCGCTCCGCCTGATGCGTCCAAGGAACATGCGGCAAGCCCATCAGCGCTCCCAGAGGCTCACAAGCACCGAAATTTGCGCTGACGACCCACTTCTTGCCCTCCTGCTTGTCGCCGGAGGAACGGCCGCCTTTTGATGGTCGCCATGACCCGCTCTCTGGACGTCAGCCGCGACCTCTACGCCCACGCCAAGCGCTTCATCGCGGGCGGCGTCTCCAGCGACGCCCGCCGTTCGGCAGGCGTGCCCCTCTACGTCGACAGGGCGCAGGGCGCGCGCCTGTGGGACGTGGACGGCAACGTCTACCTCGACTACGTCCTCGGCCAGGGGCCCGCCCTGCTCGGCCACTGCCCGCCCGAGGTGGTGGAGGCCGTCACCGCGCAGGTGGCGCGCGGCATCGTCTACTCGGCCCAGCACGCCGCGGAGGCGCGCGTGGCCGAACGGCTGTGCTCGATGGTGCCGTCGGCCGAGCGGGTCCGCTTCAACACCGTCGGCTCCGAGGCCGCGCACGCCGCCTGGCGGCTGGCCCGCGGCCACACGGGCCGCCCGAAGATCCTCAAGTTCGAGGGGCACTACCACGGCTGGCTCGACCCGGTCCTCTACAGCGTCCACCCCTCCGTGGACGCCGCCGGGCCCGCCGATGCCCCCTTCGCCGTCCCGGGTACGGCGGGCCAGCCTCCGGCCGCCGACCTCGTCGTCGCCCCGTGGAACGACCTGGACGCCCTGGCCCGCCTCATGGAGCAGCACAAGGGCGAGATCGCGGGCGTCGTCGCCGAACCCGTCCTGTGCAACACGGGCGCCATCGTGCCCGACCCCGGCTACCTGCGGGCCGTACGCGAGCTGTGTGACAGCCACGGCAGCCTGCTGATCTTCGACGAGATCATCACCGGCTTCCGCCTGGCCCCGGGCGGCGCGCAGGAGTACCTCGGCGTCACGCCCGACCTGTCGGTCTTCGGCAAGGCGATGGCGGGCGGCATGCAGGTCTCCGCGCTGGCGGGCCGCGCCGAGGTGATGGACACGATCTCGACCGGCAGGGTCGCGCACGCGGGCACCTTCAACTCCCAGCCCGTCGCCATCGCCGCCGCCGAGGCCACGCTGCGCATTCTCGACGAGCGCAGGGACGAGGTCTACGGCACCCTCTACGACCGCGGCAGGGCGCTCATGGAGGGCCTGCGCGAGGCCGCGGCCAAGGCGGGCGTCGCGATGCTCGTGGACGGCCCCGGGCCGGTCTTCCAGACCTACCTCACCGAGCAGGAGTCGGTGCGGGACTACCGCGACTTCGCCCGCACCGACCGGGCGAGGATGGCGCTGCTGCACGCCGCGCTGCTGGAGCGGGGCGTCAACATGGTGCCGCGAGGGCTATGGTTCCTGTCCACCGCTCACACCGAGGCGGACATCGCCGCCACTGTCGACGCGTTCGGCGACGCTCTGCGGACGCTTCCGCTCGGTTGAGATGACCAGCGCGACACCGATGAGGATGACCAGCCCGCCGCCCAGGATCTGGGCGGTCACCGGCTCGCTCAGCACCAGCGCGCCGAGCGCGACGGCCACGGCGGGGTTGACGTAGGCGTAGGTCGACACCAGGGAGATGGGCGCGTTGCCCAGCAGCCACACGAACGAGGTGAACCCGACCAGCGACCCCACCAGGATCAGGTACGCCAGCCCCGCCCACGACCGGCCGGAGACCGCCGCCAGGTCGAACCGCTCGCCGAGGCCCGCGCCGAGCACCACCAGCCCCGCGCCGCCGACCAGCATCTCGACCGTGCTGGCGGCGAACGGGTTCGACGGCATCGAGATCCTGCTCGACAGGAACGAGCCCACCGCCCACGACAGCGACCCGATCAGCACCACGATGACGCCCGACGTCGAGTTCGCCCCCTGCGCGCCGGTCAGCGACAGCGCCGCCACACCGGCAAGCCCGACCAGCACGCCCGCCAGGGTGAGTGTCTTGGGCCGGTCCCGCACCACGAACCTGAACACCACCAGCCACAACGGCACGGACGCGACGAGCAGGGCCGCCAAACCGGTGGAGATGTGCAACTCGGCCACGGCCAGCAACCCGTTGCCCAGTGTCAGCAGCAGCACCCCGACGACGGCCGCGCCGACGAACTCCCTGCGGGTCATCCTGAACGCCGCTGTCCCGTTCTTGGCCAGCAGGAACCCGCCCAGCAGGATGCCCGCCGTCACGAACCGAAGGGCGCCGCTCAGCATGGGCGGAATGGTCTCCACGGCGATCGCGATGCCGAGGTAGGTCGACCCCCACACCACGTAGACGATGGCCAACGCCACCCAGACGAGCAGCCGATTGTCAGTGGCGTTCTGTCCCATAGCTACTGACAATAAGACCCGCCATATGATCCGGTACGGCCAGCCCCCCGGTTAGAGGGACGCGCTACCGAACAAGAGAAGAGACGCGCTACCGGACAAGATGCCTGGACGCGCTATCGGCCCTCCGGCATGGACGCGCTATCGAACTTGGGCGACCTGGCCTTCCGTTGGAAACCCCAGCCCCGCACTCCCGGTGAGCGTATCCCTGGAGAGACGCCGGCCCCGCGCCAAAGGTAGGCGCGGGGCTGGGCCTTGCCGTACAAAATGAGCCTCAAAGGGTGGTCCGTCGCCCCGGAAGGGGAAGGAGGGGCGACGGACCGGTGGAGAAGGTCAGCGTGGGCCGAGCTTCTCCACGATCAACCGGTACAGCTGGCGCGGGCGGCCAGGCTGGGGCGTGCGGTTCGGCGGAAGCGGCCACGCGAGTCCCTCGTCAACCAGCGTGCGCAGCAACCGCCGAGCGGTGCGCGGGGTGACCCCGAGCATCTTTCCCGCCCCCTCGGCGTCCACAACCGTGTCGCCGCCCTCCAGTTTCGCCGCCAGCCTGGCGAGCACCTCGATGCCCTTCGGCTTGAGCGGCGTCGATCCCTGAGGAGGCATCCGCGGCGCCGGGATCAGCGCCCGCCCCTCGCGATCGACCGCGAACCCCTGCGCCTGCTTGCCCGCCTGCGAGCGGGCCAGCGCGGCGCGCGCGTGGGATTCGGCGTCATGTGTCGTACGGCCCATGCCCACGCCGACCTCGACGGCCAGGCCGAGCTCGTCGCGGATCCTGGCGGCGAACGGCAGCACCCTGAAGCCGTCGGTCGCGGACGCGATCGATCCGCGCGTGGCGGTGACCAGGTAGCTGTGGTCGTCGATGGGCCACACGGTGGCGTTGATCCTGTTGGCCTCCTGGACCAGCAGCCGGTGCAGCGACAGGCGCAGCTCGTCGCGCCAGTAGCGGGGCGCGGCCCTGCGCACCGGCTCCCGCAGCGTCGGCACCTCGACCAGAACGACCGTGAGTTGTGACTCCTCCAATCTGTGGTGGGCGCCGAGCAGCGCCGCGGTGTGCAGCGCCGTCCGCACGGCCGCCGATGTGGGTCTGATCCTGATGACGGGCACGCCCGCCGTGTGCAGCCGGTCCGCGACCGCCGGAAGGCACGTCAGCGCCCCCGTCGTCGTGCCCTGCCGGGCCAGCCTCTCGTGGTATGCCGCGATGGTGCCCGTCGCGCCCGGTTCGTCGCGGCTGTGCACGTCCGTCGCCGGGATGCCCAGATCGGTGTAGGCCTCCTCAACGTCGGCGCGTGACACCACGTCGATGCTCACCCGTTGCGGGTCGAGCCGCGGGTCGATGGCCGCCTTCGCCAGCGCCGCGACCAGCGCGGCACCGCCGAGCTGGACATACGTCGCCGGCATGGTCAGCACTCCTGACCGCCTTGCCAGGTCGTAGGGGACCGGGCTGGCGAAAAGACACGCGTCAACCCCCGGTCCGAGCCTGGTGACCTTGTCCGCCGCCTCCTGCTCGTCGCGGTAGGCGGCGGCCACGAGGCGGCAGGGCAGAGGCGCCGCGGCATGACCCATCAGCATCACGCGCTCGACCAGATCGTGAGGTCCGACCACACCGATCGTCAGATCCGGTGTCATGGCGCCCGGGCGTGATACTCGGGGTGGCTCTTCGGTCCGCTCGACCAATGTTCGTCCCATCCTGCCGTCCATTGCAGTGCTCTCTTTTGGAACGATCGCTCGCGAGGGCCATAATGTCACGCCCAAATTTTCCAGAAAGTCGCTCTGGAAAGAGTTTCGCCAGCTCAGCCGGGAGAAACCTCGCGGATAATATCCGCGCCCAACGCGCGCATTCGCTCGGCCAGATGGGCATGCCCGCGATCGATCAGATAGCCCGACTCGATGACGGTCTCTCCTTCGGCCGCCAGGCCCGCCAGAACGAGCGCGATTCCCGAACGGAGATCGTGCGCCGTCACCTCGGTGCCGGTGAGCGCGGTGTGGCCGTGGACGGTGGCGGCGTTGTCCTTGACCCTGACGTCGGCGCCCATCTTGTTGAGCTCTCCGGCCAGCGCGAACCGGCCGTCGAAGATGCGCTCGTGGATGTAGCTGATGCCGTCGGCGAAGCACGCCACGGTCATCATCGGCGACTGCAGGTCCGTGGCGAAGCCGGGATAGGTGTCGGTGATGACGTTGATCGGCTTCAGCGGGCTGTTGTGGCAGCGGACGTTGAGCACCGCGCCCTGCGTGGCGAACTCCACGCCCATCTGCTCCAGCTTGTAGCGGACCACGCCCAGGTCGAGGCCGTGGCCGACGAGGTTCAGCTCGCCGCCGGTGATGGCCGCGGCCATGGCGAACACGCCCGCGTCGAGCCGGTCGGGCATCACGGTGTGCTCGACCGCGTGCAGTTCGGTGACGCCCTCGACGGTGATGAACCCGGTGCCGCCGCCGCTGATCTTCGCGCCCATCTTGGTGAGCATGTCGATGACGTCGAGCACCTCGGGCTCGAGCGCGGCGTTCTCGATCACGGTGGTGCCGCTGGCCAGGGCGGCGGCCATGATGAGGTTCTCGGTGCCGGTGTGGGAGGGGGTGTCGAGGTAGAGGGTCGCGCCCGTCAGCCCTGAGGACTTGACGTGGATGACGGTCTCGCTCTCGTCGACGATCGCGCCGAGGCGCTTGTAGCCGAGGTAGTGGAAGTCGAGGTTGCGGCTGCCCAGGTTGCAGCCGCCGACGCCCTCGACCACGGCCTCGCCGAGCCGGTGGAGCAGCGCGGGGGTGAACAGCACCGAACCGCGGAAGCGCCTGGCGATCTCGGCGGGCAGTATCGGGCTGGTCAGCCTGGAGGCGTCGATGACCAGCGTGCGCTCGGCCTCGTGGAGCTCCACGTGCGCGCCGATGACCTGGGCCAATTCGACCGCCCGCCGTACGTCCTCGATGATCGGGACGTTGCGCAGGACCGTACGGCCCTTGGCCGCGAGCAGAGCGGCCCCGATCATGGGCAGCACGGCGTTCTTCGCGCCCTGGATGAACGCGGTTCCACGCAGTGCGTTGCCACCGCGCACGCGGTAACGGACCATTCGCTCCGCTCTCCTCGGTAAAAAGATCTAGCTGAAAGTGATTCGGACGCGCCCACAGTAGCCGTTGCGGACGCCTGACCCGGCCGATTCGCCCCGTGACTACCCGGTAAAGGAGTGTCCGGTGAGGCGTTCGTACGCCTCGACATAGCGCTGGCGGGTCCGCTCGACCACTTCGTCGGGAAGACGAGGCGGTGCTTCGCCGGAGGATTTGTCCCATCCAGATTCCGGCGATGTCAGCCAATCACGGACATATTGCTTATCGAATGAGGGCTGCGCGTGACCCGGCTCCCACGCGTCGAGCGGCCAGAAGCGCGAGGAGTCAGGGGTGAGGGCCTCGTCGCCGAGCGTCAGAACTCCGTTGGAATCCCAACCAAGCTCGATCTTGGTGTCGGCCAGGATGATGCCGCGCTCGCGGGCGATCTCCGCGCCCCTGGTGTAGACGGCGAGCGTGATCCGGCGAAGCTCGTGCGCGGTCTCCTCGCCCACCTTCGCGATCACCTCGTCGAAGGAGATCGGCTCGTCGTGCTCGCCGAGCGGCGCCTTCGTGGACGGGGTGAAGATCGGCTCGGGCAGCCGCGAGCCGTCCTGGAGGCCCTGCGGCAGCTCGACGCCGGAGACGGCGCCGTCGCGGCGGTACTCGCCCAGGCCGCCGCCCGCCAGGTAACCGCGCGCCACGCACTCCACCGGCACCATCCGCAGCGGCTTGCACAGCATGCTGCGCGAATCGGGCGCGACCCCGGCCAGATGGTTGGGGACGACGTCCTTCAGCTGCTCGAACCACCACATCGAAAGCTGCGTGAGGATCGCCCCCTTGTCGGGGATGTCGGGCTGGAGCACGAAGTCGTAGGCCGACAGCCGGTCGGAGGCGACCATCAGCAGCAGGCCCTCGTCGGTCTCGTAGAGGTCGCGAACCTTGCCGGAGTGGAGGTGCTTCATCGGGCGATGTCCGTCCTGTGGTGGGAGCCGCGCAGCCGTACCCTGCCGACCAGCTCGTAGGCGTTGTTCCTGGCGCTCTCCTGGTCGGGGCCGGTGCCGACGACGGCCAGCACCCTGCCGCCCGCGGACACCGTGCGCCCGTCCTTCACCGCCGTGCCGGCGTGCAGGACGTAGGCGTGCTCGGTCGGCTCCAGGCCGGTGATCTCGTCGCCCTTCACCGGGTCGGCCGGGTAGTTCTCCGCCGCGACCACGACGGCCACCGCCGAACCCTCGCGGTAGGCCAGCGGCGGCTGCTCGCCCAGCGTGCCCGTCGCGCACGCCATCAGCACGCCCGCCAGCGGAGTCTCCAGGCGGTCGAGCACCACCTGCGTCTCCGGGTCGCCGAACCGCGCGTTGAACTCGATGACCTTCGGCCCCTTCGAGGTCAGCGCCAGACCCACATACAGCACCCCGTTGTACGGCAGGCCGCGCCGCGCCAGCTCGTCCACCGTCGGGTGCACGACCTCGCGCATCACCTGCTCCGACAGGCCCTCCGGCGCCCACGGCAGCGGCGTGTAGGCGCCCATGCCGCCGGTGTTCGGGCCCTCGTCGCCGTCGTAGGCGCGCTTGAAGTCCTGAGCGGGCTGCAGCGCCACCGCCGTCGCGCCGTCGCACAGCGCGAACAGCGACACCTCGGGACCGTCGAGGAACTCCTCGATCACCACCCGCTCGCACGCCCGCGCGTGGTCCAGCGCCTGCTCCAGGTCGCCGGTGACGACCACGCCCTTGCCTGCCGCGAGCCCGTCGTCCTTGACCACGTACGGGCCGCCGAACTCCTCCAGCGCCCGCCGGGCCTCCTCCGGCGTCGCGCAGGTGTACGACCTGGCGGTGGGAACGCCCGCGGCGTTCATGATGTCCTTGGCGAACGCCTTCGACCCCTCGATCATCGCCGCCTCGCGCCCTGGGCCGAAGCACGGGATCCCGGCCGCCCGCACCGCGTCGGCCACGCCCGCCACCAGCGGCGCCTCGGGGCCGACGACGACCAGGTCGGCGCCCAGCTTCTCGGCCAGCTCGGCGACCTGCAACGGGTCGGTGGGGACGATGTCGTGCAGGCTCGCGACCTCCGCGATGCCGGCGTTGCCGGGCGCACAGTGGAGCTCGGAAACCTGGGGGTCGAGTTTGAGCGAGCGGCACAGGGCGTGTTCCCGCCCGCCGGATCCAATCACAAGAACGCGCACCCGCTCATTGTCCCAGCTCGCGTGCCGCCGCTCTCACCCGCGTGCGCGCCACCCGCTGCGCCTGCGGGCGCGGCACCCGTCCCGCCTCAGGGGAGCCCCCGGAGAACGCCCGCCATCGGGCGAGCCGCACGGCTCAGCCGAGGGTCCGATGCATGGAAGCGGATGTGCCGGAACCGGGACGAATCTTTGTCAGCTTCTACGTGATCGGTAGACGCTTCAACCAGTAAAGTGTGGGAGGTTCACCGGCCCGTGGTAGGTTGGGTCGGCTTTGCGGCTTCTTGGTGATTGGAGGTGGTCCGGGATGAATCCTGGTGATCCCAGCAGTACTCGCCCGCGCACGATCATCGTGCGCACCCCCGACCACTCCAATTCGGCAGCCTGATCGTGCCTCCACGCATCTCCAGATTGAGGTGATCTTTCGTCACGCGTGGACCGTGCCAGGTCGGGCGGGAAGGGACTGCCATGCGCTCGTCCACCATTTTCCGTCGCATCAACCGTCACCCCGTGCCCGTGCACACCGCTCGTCAGCTGAGCAGGCCCATGGGTGAATGCATTCCGCCGGTCGACTCCATCGTCGAGTACGGCGCCTACATCAACGGCAAGAAGATCTGCGCCGACGGCATCGTCGAGTCGCTCCAGCTCGTCCGCCAGCACAACCTCGACAACGACGGCGCCAAGGCCTTCGTCTGGGTCGGCCTCCACGAGCCCGAGGCGCCCGAGGTCGAGTGGCTGGCCGAGGTGTTCGGCCTGCACCCCCTGTCGGTCGAGGACGCGGTCAAGGCCCACCAGCGTCCCAAGATCGAGCGTTACGGCGACTCGCTGTTCATGGTGCTGAAGACCATCGCCTACCTCGACCACGACGAGCTCACCGCGACCAGCGAGATCATCGCCACCGGCGAGATCATGGTGTTCCTCGGCGCCGACTTCGTGGTGACCGTACGGCACGGGCGGCACTGCCCCCTCACCGAGGTGCGCGAGAAGCTCGAGGACAAGCCCAAGCTGATCAACCGCGGCCCCACCGGCGTACTGCACGCGATCTCCGACCACGTCGTCGACCGCTACCTCCAGGTCGCCGACCTCATGCAGCTCGAACTCGAAGAGGTCGAGGCCACCGTCTTCGCCGACGTCAGCTCCCGCGACATCAACCGCATCTACCAGCTCAAGCGGGAGATGCTGGAGATGAAGCGCGCCGTCACCCCGCTGCAGGCACCCATGGCCTCGCTGCCCCAGCGCCGTGTCATCCCCAGCGAGATGCGCGAATACTTCCGGGACGTCAGCGACCACCTGGCCAGGGTGTGCGAGCAGGTCGAGTCGTCCAACGAGCTCTCCAACTCGATCCTGCAGGCGGCGCTCGCCCGCTCCAACACCCTCGCGAACGAGGACATGCGCAAGATCTCGTCGTGGGTGGCGATCATCAGCGTGCCCACGATGATCGCGGGCATCTACGGCATGAACTTCGACGTGATGCCGGAGCTGCGGCAGGCGTGGGGGTATCCAGTGGTGATCGGCGTCATGATCACGGCCTGCACGCTGCTGTATCGCGGCTTCCGCCGTAACGGCTGGCTCTGATCCCTCGCAGGCGCCCTCCACCACCGAACGCGGCAGGGCCACGACGACCCTGCCGCGCCGTGTGAAACGACGTCGCGGCCCGAGGGGAGCGACAGGGTGTCAGCTCTCGCTTTCGCGGCCCAGCGGGCCGAACGCCTCGTCCTTCACCTGCCCGAGGACCTCGTCCCCCGGCCCGTAGGCGGTGACGGTGACCGGCGGGTGAGGCGGGTCTCCACCTCGCGGGTCCGGTCGCCGGTGACCTGGTCGGGCGGCGTATGGACTACCCGTTCGCGGCCCCAGCGCGGACTTCGCCAGCGGCCGACCTGCTCGCGGTACATGACCCGGCGCACGTACGCCTCGGGACTGTCGCGGATCCCCCGCCGGTGGGTCGCGGTCTTGGCCAACGCTGTTTGCAGCAGGCCCTCGGCGGTGTGCTGGTCGCCGGTCAGGACGTAGGCGAGCTGATGAGGCTGTCGGAGCGCGCGACGACGAACTCGGTGAAGTCGCGCTGGTGGGGTCTCCTCGGGTCTCACCGTTCCTCGTCAGTGATCAGGAGTGGGTCTTGGACCCGCTGCCCGGCACTGCGCGCATCCCGAACGGTGGTGGATGCGCTGGTCGCCCGCGTTCCTTGGATGTTCCCTGTCTGGCTATGTGCATCAGGTGCACGTTCCGTGACGGGGCGGCGGGTTTCCTCACGCCCCCGGGCACCACGATCGGCCTGGACGGTCCGATGCCCAGCACCATCGCTCTGGTGATGCTGGGGCGGTGTCGTCCGTCGCCGGATCGGATGCCCGAGGGCGCGTCGCCCGATCGCGACGCTCGCGGCATCGTGACGGGACATCTTCCTGGTCCTGCTGGTCAACGGCCGGCGCCAGTGCTCGTCGCCCCACTGCGAGGTGTAGGCCGGGTCCACGGCCACGATGGACACATTCATCTCGGCTGCCATCGACACCAGCCGCGCCTTGAGCCTGCCGGTGGGGATGCCGGAGATGAGCTGCCGGAACCGCTTGTTACGGCCGTGCTTCTCGCGGGTCTTCTCGGCGGTGAAGTCCAGGTCCTCGATACCGATCGCGGCCACACCACACTGTTTGGCCCAGTGCAGGAGCCGGGTGATGGCGTGCCGGATCTGCGCGTCCCGATGGGGGGCGGTGCCGGACAGGTCGTAGAAGAAGCGGTGCGGGTCGCCGACCGGGTTGCCGCAGGCGTCGAGCCGGTAGGCCGCGAAGTGGTCGGCGTTCGTATCGACACCGACCATGCCCTTGGCGCGGGCCGCCTCCAGCGGGATCGTCGTCACGACCGGGCGTTGCCAGGACGCGGTGAGGTACCAGCGACCACGGGGAACGTCGTAGTGGATGCGGTAGGCCACAGCACGGTTCGCGCTGATCCGGTCGGCCCACTCCTCGCCCCGGTGCGCGAAGGCGACACGGGCGGACAGGACGTAGCGGCCGTTGCGGGCGTTGGCCAGGTGGGCGAGCGGAGCGGGCAGCTTGATCGACACTTCGCCTTCGGGGGTGACGCGGAGGGTTTCGTTGCCGTACCGCTTGCCCGACTCACCGTCCGCGGCCAGAAACCAGCGCTCCGCCTCCCACCGCTGCCGCCACTCCTGCTCACTGAGCTGGGCTTTCGCGAGGTTGTGCCGGGTGCCCAGCAGACGGCGACCGCCGCGCACCACGTGCACGATACCGGCCTCACGCTCAGCCCGCTCCCGCTCCAGCCGGCACTCAAGCGCTGCCAGACGGCGCGACTTCATGAACCACTCGTGCTCGGAGCGGTATCCGCCCGGCGCCCGCTTGGTTCCCTTCTGTCCGATGGGCTGGGAGAGCCGGTGCCTCAGCGTACGGACACCAGCTTCGAGGCTATCGATGTGCGCGAGCTGGCAGCGGCGCGACAGCGCCCACTGATCGTGGCTCGCCTTGGTGATCGAACCGGCCCACCGGGAGGAGGACTCGGCGGTCAAGGCCCGCTTACGGGCCGCCCACGTGTCCGCGGAGTGCTCCAGACCATCCGCACAACGGGCCTTGAGATCACGGGACGCCAGAGAGCCCAGATGATCACCTACCAGCCGGAGGACTGTCTCGTCCTCGGGCGTGAGGTGCTTGAGCCGGTCGCGTATCGCCACCCCGGACGGCCCGAGCGCGACGAACGGCGCGTCGATGGCGCGCAGTTGCTTGTTGTTCGGCTCAGTCATCGGCCGCCGCAGCTTGCAGGGCCTTGCGGGCGCGGCTCTTCGCCGATCGGCGGCCGTACAGACGGGCACACAACGACGTCAGTACCTCGACCATGTCCCGCACCAGATCGTCTTCGACCTCGCCCTCGTCCAGCGCCACCAGACGACGGCCGGTCGCCGACAGCGCGGCCTCGACCAGCTCCACGTCCATCCGGCCGAGCCGGTCCTTGTGCTCCACCGCCACGGTGGTCACCTGTGGATCGGCCAGCAGGCGCCGGGCCTTCGTGCGGCCGCCGTTCATCCCGGAGGAGATCTCGGATTCGATCCGCACCACCCGGTACCCGGCCTTTGCCGCCCACTGAGACAACCGGACGAGCTGGCGTTCCAAGTCGGCTTTCTGGTCGTGTGAGGACACGCGGGCGTACAAGCCCAGGCCACCGGTCACAGACGGTGAGGTGTTCGCGTCGATGTTGACCAGGATCGTGCGCGGCCCCACGCGTTCCGCGGGGACCGGCAACGTGCCCTCACGGAACCAACGGTAGGCGGTACGAGGGGCGATCCCCTGTGCTCGCGCCCACTCCGTCAGGTTCACAAGGCGAGATCGTACATCGCTCATGGACAGCAAAGGATGCTTATGAACATTCAATCCGAAGCAGTTCCCGACCCCTTAGACGGGGGCGAGCCCGTGGATCTATGGCGTCGCGAGTCACCGGCCGCGCAGGCGTGGCTCTCCGGATGCGATGGGCGCAGGGCGGAGGTCAGACGCCGACTGGCTTGAGGGGGCCGACGGGCCGGGGGAGGGGGAGCCCGCGCTCCTCCCACACCTGCCGCATCCGGTCCGGGTAGTCGGTGACGATGCCCGCCACGCCCAGGTCGAGCATCCGTCCGGCCCGCTCCGCGTCGTTCACCGTCCACACCGCGACGGGCAGCTCGGCCGCGGCCGCCTGCGCCATCAGCGCCTCGTCCACCATCACGTGCTCAGGCGACAGCGTCGTGCCCCCGGCGGCGCGCGCCGCGGCGGGGATGTCGTCGCCGAGGTCGTCGTGCCAGTGGAGGCTGGCGCGCTCGATCAGCGCGAACCGCCGCGTGTCGGGCGCCAGCCTGGCCGCGTGTCCGATGATGCGCCAGTCGAAACTGAGGATGGCCGCGTTGCCGAGCCTGCCGTGCCTGTCGAGCTCGGCCACGACCGCCTCGGTGAACTCCAGCGGATCCGACGTCAGCTCCGGCCTGGTCGGGTCGGACTTCAGCTCGATGTGCAGCCGCACCGAGGCGGCGTCGTAGGCGTTCACCAGCCCGAGCACCGCGCCCAGCGTCGGCATGCGGGTCTCCGGCATGGGCTTCTGGGTGAGCGCGAACCTGTCGTCGGGGTGCCGCGGCAGCCGTACGCCCACGTCCAGCATGCGCAGCTGGGCGTGCGTGAGGGCGTTGATGGGCTTGCCCACGTAGGGGAACATCGGGTCCTGCGCGGTCAGCGGCCGCGTGTCGGCGCTCGTCACCGCGGAGACGGTGAGATCGTGGGTGAGCACCAGGCGCCGGTCGGCGGTGAGCGCGACATCGAGCTCCAGCGCATGGACGCCGAGCTCCATGGCATGGCTCAACCCGGGCAGGGTGTTCTCGGGCCAGAGACCTCTGGCACCCCGGTGACCGTGAATTTCGACATGCACACGGGGGACCCTACCGCCCGCCCGCCGCGATGGCGCACCTGCCACGCCGGTAGCTGTTTGTCCTGATCTCTCCGCTTCTTTCTCCCTGTACGGCTACCGCACGGGAAAGCCCACCGCGGTGACCACGGTGGGCTTGGCACGGCTTGCCGTACGGGATGGAGGACGTCAGCGCCCGCGCCGGACGGCGGCCCGGCGGTCAGACCAGGGAGTGGAGCTGGATCGTCTGGTCGCGGCCGGGGCCGACGCCGATCGCGGAGATGCGCGACTCGCTCAGCTCCTCCAGCGTCCGCACGTAAGCCTGCGCGTTCGGCGGCAGGTCCTCGAAGGTCTTGGCCTTCGAGATGTCCTCCTGCCAGCCGGGGAACTCCTCGTAGATCGGCTTCGCGTGGTGGAACTCCGTCTGCGTCATCGGGATCTCGTCGTGGCGCACCCCGTCGACGTCGTACGCCACGCACACCGGGATCCGCTCCAGCCCCGACAGCACGTCCAGCTTGGTGAGGAAGAAGTCGGTGACCCCGTTGATCCGCGTGGCGTAACGCGCGATGACCGCGTCGAACCAGCCGCAGCGGCGGTTGCGTCCGGTCGTGACGCCGTACTCGCCGCCCGTGGTGCGCAGCCAGTCGCCGACCTCGTCGGTCAGCTCCGTCGGGAACGGGCCCGAGCCGACGCGCGTCGTGTACGCCTTCAGGATGGCGATCACCCGGGTGAGCCGGTTCGGCGGGATGCCCGCGCCCGCGCACGCCCCGCCGCTGGTCGGCGACGACGACGTGACGAACGGGTAGGTGCCGTGGTCGATGTCGAGCAGCGTGCCCTGGCCGCCTTCCAGCAGCACGAACTTCTCCTCGTCCAGCGCCTTCTTCAGCACCAGCGAGGTGTCGGCGATGTGCGGCTTGAGGCGCTCGGCGTAGCCGAGGTACTCCTCCAGCACTTTCTGCCCGTCGATGCCGCGCCGGTTGTAGACCTTGGTCAGCACCTGGTTCTTCTCGCCGAGCACCGCCTCGATCTTCTGCGCGAGGATGCCGGGGTCGAGCAGGTCCTGCACGCGGATGCCCATGCGGTAGATCTTGTCGCCGTAGGCGGGCCCGATGCCGCGCCCCGTCGTGCCGATCTTCGCCTTGCCGAGGTAGCGCTCGGTCACCTTGTCGATGGCCTTGTGGTGGGGCATGATCAGGTGGGCGTTCGCCGAGATCAGCAGCCGTTCGGCGGAGATGCCGCGCTCGGCGAGGCCGTCCAGCTCCGACAGCAGCACGCCGGGGTCGATCACCACGCCGTTGCCGATCACGGGAACCACGTCGGGCGACAGGATGCCGGTGGGCACGAGGTGAAGGGCGTATTTCTGGTCGCCGATGACGATCGTGTGACCCGCGTTGTTACCGCCCTGGTAGCGGACCACGTAGTCGACGGCACCGCCCAGCAGGTCGGTGGCCTTACCCTTGCCCTCATCGCCCCACTGGGCGCCCAAGACAACGACAGCCGGCATGGTTATCTCTCCCGCGCAAAACGAAAACCCCTGACGCAAGTGCGACAGGGGCTCTTGCGTGGAGAGACTACCCGAGTTGGGCCAAACGTCCCAAGAGCTAGCTCTTGGCGAGCGCGTCGTAGGCCTCGCTGCTGCTGTCCTTGAGGAACTGCAGGCACCGCTCGGCCTCCTCCTTCTCGCCGATCGCCTGGGCGGCCCTGGACAGCGCGTAGAGGCAGCGCAGGAAGCCGCGGTTGGGCTCGTGCTCCCACGGGACCGGCCCGTGACCCTTCCAGCCGCTCCTGCGGAGCTGGTCAAGCCCCCGGTGGTAGCCGGTGCGGGCGAAGGCGTAGGAGGTCACGGCGTGGCCGTTGGCGAAGTACTCGTCCGCGAGCGCGGCCCAGGCCGCCGGGTAGGCGGGGAAGCGCGCTGCCACGTCGGACGCCTTAGCGCCGGATTCCAGCGCCTCTCGGGCCTCGGGCAGGTCCGGCAGGTGAGTCGGGGGCGGCCCGGCGAGAAGGTTATCCATAGGACAAGTCATACCCGCCAGGCGGCAGAAGTGGCTAGGAGATCTTTGTCGCAGTGCCTGAGGAGCGTGATGTCAGCCGGTGATGCCGAAGATGGTGGAGATCATGCCGCGTAGGGCGGGGAGCTGAGCTTCGGGCAAGTCCCCGATCTTGCCCTTCAGCCGCACCACGGCCACGGTCGAGATGCGGTCGATCATCGCGGACTGGCCGTTTCCGACGTCGACCACGAAGGCGGTCAGGGCGTGGGCCATGTCCGCCGCCTCGACGTGCGCAGTGAGCACGTTGTCGTTGTAGAGCGTGTGGTAAAAGTCGCCGGACACGACAAGGCGGACTTCGTCGCGGTCGCCAAGCTGGACGGACCACAGTTCCCCGAAGCGGTGGCTCACGCGGCCTCGCCTGAGCGGCGCTCGGCGGTGACGTGCTGGACGTCCTCGGCGAGGAGCCGTTCGTCGGTTTCCTGGGTGGCGACAGCCCCGGAGCCGTAGACCGCGGCGCGGGCGGCCGAGCTGTGGGTGGCGGCGATCTCGCGGAGGGCGCCGCGTTCCAGAACGGTCGAGACGCTGATGCTGTGCGCTTCTGCGTGCTTGCGCACCGCTTCCAGGATCCACGGGGCGATGCTCACTGACGTTCTGCCTTTAGCCATACCAGGAGTGTACCCGCGCAGTATTACGTCATGTATGAGGATCGGTGAACTCTACTGTCGAAGACGTCGGGGCCGGACTGGGCGCGTCCCCCTGGTCACAGCGATCGAGCGAGCCGGAAGCCGAGGTCGTCGATGCGGAAGCTCGGGTGGCTCTTGCGGCGGCACGACGCCCGGCATCCCCTGGGCCGATCATGCGCGCCTCCGCCGCGGAACACCCGGTACGGGCCGTAGACGCCGGGATCGTAGACGTCCCAGCACCACTCCCACACGTTGCCGATCATGTCGTGGAGCCCCCACGCGTTCGGCGCCCTGGTCCCGACGTCGTGCACCCGGCCGCCGGAGTTCCCGCGGTGCCAGGCGATCTCGTCCAGCTCTCCGTAGCGGACGCCGGAGGTCCCGGCCCTGCAGGCGTACTCCCATTCCGCCTCGGACGGCAGGCGGTAGCCGTCGGCCGCCCAGTCGCAGATCACGTCCTGCGCGTCGGGGTCGTCGCCCATCGAATAGCAGGGTTCGAGCCCGCTCGCCTGCGAGAGCAGGTTGCAGAACCGGACGGCCTCCGTCCAGGAGACCTCGGTCACCGGGGTCCGCGGCCCCGCCGAGCTGACGGCCGCCGCGCCGCACACGGCGCGGTACTGCTCGCGGGTCACCGGGTACGGCGCCAGCCGGAAGGCCCCGACCTCGACCTTCCAGTTCGTCTTCGTGCCCTCGTCCCGCAGAACGATCTCCCCGGCGGGAATCTCGATCACGCGGCGCGCAGCCGGGCGTCGAGCGCGTGCTGCACGGTGGCCACCGGCGACGCGGCAGGATCGCACATCAGCACCGGCACCCAGGGCCGCTCCCGCATCACGTCAGGCACCGCCGATCTGCCCGTCGAGTAGGCCGTTGCCGTCGCCGACGATGCCGTCGAGCAGGTTCAGCAGGTCGGCGGTGGCGGCGGTGCCGCCCAGTATCACGATCTTCATGCGGCTCCGCTCCTCGTCATGGACCGTCTGGACGCCCAGCGGGTGCGCGGGGTCGTGAGCGGTGTTCGCGTAGGCCATGACGAGCGTGCCGAGCCGGTCGGCCGCGCCCCGGTCGACGCCGTCGATCTGCACGATGCTCGACACCTCCACCCGCGCGGGCCCCGCCTGCGCCGGCTGCGGTCGTCCGATCAGCGCCTCCAGGTCGGCACGGGCGATCCGGTACTGCTTGCCGATCCGTACGGCCTTGAGCCGGCCGGAGCGGATGTAGCCGCGCACGGTGCGCACGTGCAGGCCGAGCCGGTCCGCCACCTGTTCGACCGAGTACATATCTTCCCTCATCACTCCCTAATGTAGGCCATATAGGGAGTGATGCGTAATGCTCAACGGCTAGTGCGCCGCGTCCAGCCGTACTCGCTGGTCCTCCGTCAGCTCCAGGTCGACCGCGGCCAGGCTCTCCTCGAGCTGCGCCACCGAGGACGCCCCCACCAGCGGAATCACCGGGAACCTGCCGCCGATCTGCCAGGCGCCGGTACGGTGTCGCGGATGTGCCGCTGGGTCGAGATGCCGGTGGATCGGCTGCGCATCGTGGGCGCATCGCGGATCTAATTGTGGTGCATCGCGGATGTATCAACCCTGTGGGACAACCTTGGGGTTGTCAGCAAGACGGCACCGCGAACAAGGGGCACCGAGATGACCGCCACCAAGACCTTCGACGGCTTCACCACCGAAGAGCGCGCCGCGATGAAGGCCCACGCCGCAGAGCTCAAGGCCAGCGCCCGCCGCGGCGCCAAGGCCGACACCGAGGCCGACGTCCTGGCCAAGATTGCCGAGCTGGAGGAGCCCGACCGCCACCTCGCCGAGCGCATCCATGCCATCGTTAAGACCGCCGCACCGGCGCTGACCGCCAAGCTGTGGTACGGCATGCCCGCCTACGCCCGCGACGGCAAGATCGTGTGCTTCTTCCAGCCCGCGCCCAAGTTCAAGGCCCGCTACGCCACGCTCGGCTTCAATGACGTGGCCAACCTCGACGAGGGCACCATGTGGCCCACCGCCTACGCCCTGACCACGCTGACCGACGCCGACGAGGCCAGGATCGCCGCCCTGATCCAGCAGGCGGCGAGCTGACCCCGAGCCATGGTGCACGGCCACTCCCCACGAACTCACCATGAAAGGCGTAACGGAAATGAGCACGCACGTCAGCACCAGCCTGCCCAGCAAGGCCCGTCAAACGATGTTCAACCTGAACAGCGCACTGTGGCTATTCCAAGTGCTGTGGGGCTTCTTCTTCGCCGGCAGCGGTTTCGGCAAGGTGCTTCTGTACGACGGCGCCCTCTACGCGGCTGCACCCCGGGCCGTGGCCTGGTACGCCGTCGTCCCGCAGCCCCTGATCGTCCTCATCGGAGTCGTCGAGGTGCTCGGCGGCATCGGCCTGATCCTCCCCGCGATGACCGGCGTCAAGCCGAAGCTCACGCTGCTGGCCGCGGCAGGCCTGACCCTGACGATGATCCTCGCGGCTGCTTTCCATCTCATGCGCGGCGAGTATGACCTGATCCCCATGAATCTCGTCCTGGGCGTCGTTACGGCGTTCATCACGGTCGGCCGATGGAAGCTCAGGCCCACCGCGGCGGCGACCCTGACCACTCCCGGTCTCCTCAAGTCGCTCGCGGTCCTCGTGGTGATGGCCCTGCTGGTGTTCGCTCCGACGTGGTACACGATGACCCACGTCCAATTTTGAGCCGCGAGTGTCAATGTGCGACCGACATTGATCGTTTACGCCTGGGTCTGGGGCGTCTGCCGGAGGCGGCCATGCCGCGCGCATGAGGGTTGATCACGGGTCCAGCTCCCGCAGGAGGGCGCCGATGTCGGTAACCTCGGGGACGGCCAGCGCGGTGTAGAGGCCGAGGGCCTGGGTGGCGTGGTGGCGGGCTTGCGCGCGCTCGCCTTGCTGGTGATGGGCGCGGGCCAGGCCGTCGTGGGCGCGGGCTTGTTCGGGCAGGTTGTTGTGGGCCAGGGCCAGCCGCAGGGCTTCCTGGTGTTCGTCGATCGCGCGCACCGGGTCGTTGGCTGCCCGCCGTACCTCGCCCAGACCGTTGATCGCCTCGGCCTCGTCGCTGGCGTAGCCGAGTTCGCGGTAGAGGTCTCTGGCCTGCTCGTGGTGCTCGCGGGCGGAGTCGTAGCGGCCCATGCGGTGGTGGACGCTGCCGAGCCGGTCCAGGACCAGCGCCTCACCGCCCCTGTTGCCGAGCTGCCGGTGCAGGTGGAGCGCCTGGGTCAGGTGCTCGTGCGCGGCATCCAGCAGCCCTTGCCGCTTGTCGACGCTGCCGAGGTTGCCCAGGACGTGCGCCTCGCCGACGTGGTTGCCGATCTCGCGGCACATGGTGAGCGCGATCTCCAGATGGGTGCGGGCAGTGTCGTACTCGCGCTGGCGCCAGTACACGTTGCCCAGCGTGTTGTGGGCGCGCGACTGCGACAGGCGGTCGCCGCTCTGGCCGCCGATCTTGATCGCCTCCTGGGAGTGGTCGATGGCTTCGGCGTAGCGGCCCAGCCGCCAGCATTCCCAGCCCAGGTCGGTGAGGGCCTTGGCCTGACCCGGACCGTCTCCTCTCCGCCGCGCCACCTCAAGCGCCCGGGTGTGCAGGGCGAAGGCGTCCGTGTGATGGGCGTGGCCCAGGTAGGGGCGCAGAATGGAGGCCAGGTGCCCGGTGTGGACGGGCCAGTCCCGCTCGGCCGTGTAGGTGCCGACGGCGATCAGGTTGGCGCGCTCGGCCTCCAGCCAGGCGCCGGCCGAGGCGGGCCCGGGCAGGTCGAGCGGCGGGGTGGTGGGCGGGGTGATGTCGGGGCGCTGGGCGTTGCCGTAGGGGTAGAGCTGGTCCATGGCGACGCGGGCGGTGTAGAGGTAGTGGTCGAAGAGCCTGGTCAGCGCGTCGTGGCGGGCTGCGGCCGATTCGGTGGCGGCGGCGGTGGCCAGGGCGTGCTCGCGCAGCAGGCCGTGGAAGGTGTAGCGGCCTGGCTCGTGCTGGAGCAGCATGTGGGCGTCGAGCAGGTCTTCCAGCAGGTTCTCCGCCTCATCCAGCGGCAGGTCGGCCAGTGCGGCCGCCACGTGGGGATCGACGTCGTGCCCGGGGTGCAGCCCGAGCAGCCGGAACATGTGCTGCTGCTCCTGGCTCAGGTACTGGTAGGACATGGTGAAGGCGGCGGCCACGCCGCGGTCGGCGGTGGACAGCTCGGTGAGCCGCCGCCGCTGGTCGCGCAGCCTGCCCGCCAGATACTCCACGGTCCAGCGCGGCCGGTGGTAGAGTCGCGCGGCCGAGATCCGGACCGCCAGCGGCAGAAACCCGCATAGCTGCAGGACGTCCAGGACGGCGATCGGCTCGGCGTTGGAGCGCTCGCCGACGATCCGGGTGAACAGGTCGATCGCGTCCCTGGCGGGCAGCAGGTCCACCGTCATGGACTGCACGCCGTCCAGGTCGGTCAGCCGCCGCCGGCTCGTGATCATGATCAGGCTGCCGGTCGTGCCGGGCAGCAGGGGACGGACGTGGTCGGCGCCGCCGGCGTTGTCCAGGACGACGATCGCGCGCCGCCCGACCAGCTCTGATCGCCACAGCTCCGCGCGCGCGGTCAGGCTGGGCGGGATCCGTTCGGCGGGCACGCCGAGCTGCCTGAGCAGGACCTCCAGCGCGGCCAGCGGTTCCATGAGCGCCTGGTCGGCGGTGTGCGCCTGCAGATCGACGAACAGTTGCCCGTCGGGATAGGCATCGGCCAGGCGGTGTGCCGCGTGGATGGCCAGCGCGGTCTTGCCCACCCCGGCCATGCCGTCGATGGCCGCGACCGTCACCGCCGTGCAGGCCTTGCCGAGCCGGTCCAGCTCGCCCTCGCGCCCGGCGAAGTCGGGGATGTCAAAGGGGAGATAGTTGGCTCTGGTCGCCTTGGCGGGAGCGGGCCGCTGTGGTGCGGAGGCGGGCAGGTACAGGCCAGGGTCGTCCTTGAGGATCGACTCCTCCAGGAGGGTGAAGGCCCGTCCGGGGTCCAGGCCCTGCTCCTCGACCAGCCTGTCGCGAAAGGCCCTGGCGACCGACAGCGCGTCGGCCTGGCGGCCGGCGCGATGCAGGGCCAGCATCAGGTGGCCGCACAGCCGCTCGCGCAGGGGGTGTACGGCCAGCTCTGCCGTCAGCTCGTCCAGGATCTCCTGATGGCGTCCAAGGGAGAGTTCAAGGTCCATCAACCGCTCAAGGGCCGACAGCCGGCGGTCCTCCAGGCGGGCCCGCGCGTCGGCGACGTAGTCGGCGTTGAGGGCGCCCAGCGGCTGGCCGCGCCACATCGCCAGGGCCTGGCGCAGCAGCGGGACCGCCTTGGCGGGCTCCTCGGCCGCCGCGTCGGAAACGGCCTTCTCAAAGATCCACAGGTCGAGCTGGCCGGGCAGCGGGTCGATCACATATCCAGAGGGTCTGGTCTGCAGGCGCTCGGCCATCGACACTGTCCGCAGTGCCCGGCGGATCGCCGTCACCGCGGCGTGGATCTGTGCCCGCGCGGTGTCCGGCGGTGTCAGGCCCCACATGGCGGAAATGAGCCGGTCTGCGCTGAGCACCGTCCCGGCGTGCAGGAGCAGGTAGCCAAGAACGGCACGGTGGCGGGGCGCGGTCCCCCCCAGGGGGCGCCCGCCGTACGACATCTCAACTGGACCAAGAATGGTGAATAGCACGTAACTCCTCTAAAGAGGGCATGTATCGCAAACACATCGCAGACCTATCAACTGGTCGGTCCATGATTCCTCACATGAACGGACTGCCTCTGATCGACCCCGAGACCGCCACCGGCGACACGGCCGAGTTGCTCGCGGCGGCCCAGCAGGCCTGCGGCCTGACTCCGAACCTGTCCAGGGTCCTGGCCAACAGTCCGGCCGTCCTGCGCGGCTATCTGGGGTTCGGTCGCGCCCTGCGGGAGGGCGGCAGCCTGCCCGCCGCCGTACGCCAGCAGATCTCGCTCATGGTGGCACAGCACTACGGGAGTGAGTACGGCCTGTCGGCCCACACCTTCCTCGGCACCAAGCTCGCCGGGCTGAGTGAGGAGGAGGCGGCAAGGGCCCGCCGGGGCGAGTCCCGCGATCCGCAGGCCGCGGCGGCGCTGGCGCTGGCCTCCTCACTCCTACACCGGTGGGAGCCCGCGACGGCGGGTGGTCTCACCCCGGCGCAGGTCGTCGAGACGGTCGCCGAGGTGGCGCTGGCCACGCTGCGCGTCCACCTGGCCAACGCCGGCCGGATCCCCAACGATTGGCCGCTGGTGCGCCCCACCGACTGACCGCCGCATGGCAGGGTCCCATACGGGACCCTGCCATTGTGCTTTGCGGCTAATGCCCTACAGTGTCCCGATCATGCTTACTTATGGCGATGTCAAGGACGCGGCCCGGCGGATCGCCGGCGTCGTCAGGCCGGTCACGGTCACGGCGGCGGTGCCCGGCGAGGTGGCGCTGGCTCTGGAGTTCATGCAGGTCACCGGCTCGTTCAAGGCGCGCGGCGCGGCCAACTACGTCGCGGCGCTGCGCGAGGGCGGCGCGATGCCCGGGGCCGGTCTGATCACTTCGACGGGCCGCAACGCCGACCTCGGATTCGCCTGGGCGGCCGGACGATACGGGGTCCCCGTCACCTCCTTCCTCCCGCTCGCCGCCCCGCCCCTCAAGGCGGCCCGGCTCCGAGCGCTGGGCGCGGACGTGCGCCTGGTCGAGGGCGACCCGGTGGAGGCCTCGCGGGCCTTCGCGGCCCAGAGCGGCGCGGTGGACGCCTACGAGGCGGACGTGCGGCTGTCGTCGGCGGGCGCGGGCACGCTGACGCTCGAGATCGCCGAGGCGGTCTCCGGCCTGGACACCATCGTCTGCGCGGTCGGTGCCGGTGGCATGTTCTCCGGCATCACCGCCGCGGCCGACCACCTCGGCATCCGGGTCGTCGCCGTCGAGCCCGAAGGCTGCCAGGCACTGTACGCCGCCCTCAAGGCCGGCCAGATCGTCGATGTGCCCGTGGAGTCGGTGGCCTCCGAATCACTGGGGTCCCTGCAGGTCATCCCCGACGCCTTCGCCTGGGCGCGGCAGGCCGACGTCCGTTCGGTCCTGGTCGATGACCAGGCCATCATCGGCGCCCGGCAGGCGCTGTGGGATGAGCGGCGGCTGTGCGTGGAGCACGGATCGGCGGCCCCGCTGGCGGCGCTGGCCAGCGGGGCCTACACGCCCTCACCCGGGGAGAAGGCCGCCGTCGTCCTGTGCGGCGGCAACACCAACCCCGCCGACCTCGCCTGAAACGCGCCCCGATAGCGGACGCATTCCGATGTATTAACCCCGGCCTTCATGATCGTCACCAAGCACGTATGAGTTTGGAGCGAGTGATGCCATCACGAATTGTGATCATTGGTGCGGGGTTCGCGGGCTACAACGCGGCGCGGTACCTCGCACGCCGCGACCGGCAACGACCGCCGACTGACCGCCGCCGCGGTGCTCGCGCTCGTTCTGGCGTCCGGCACCACCGCCGCCGAAGCCGCCATGGCCAAGCCGCCCAAGGACAAGGTCAAATCGGGGTTGAGCTACAACCACAACGAGACCGTCCTGGTTCGCGGCTGACAGCACCGGGGAGACGGGAGACCGACCTCGCCGCCCTGGGACCCAGGGCGGCGAGTCAGGGTTCAGCGTCAACCACCGAGGGCCGATCCGGTCAGAGCTTGGTTCCGGCCGACTTGAGGTCCTGGCAGGCCTGGACGATGCGGGCCGCCATGGCCGCCTCCGCCGACTTGCCGTACGAGCGGGGGTCGTAGGCCTTCTTGTTGCCGACGTCCCCGTCGACCTTCAGCACCCCGTCGTAGTTGCGGAACATGTGGTCCGCGATCGGCCGGGTGAACGCGTACTGCGTGTCGGTGTCGATGTTCATCTTCACCACGCCGTAGGAGATCGCCTCGTGGATCTCCTCGAGCAGCGACCCCGAGCCGCCGTGGAAGACCAGGTCGAACGGCTTGTCCTTGCCGTACTTGGCGCCGACGGCGTCCTGGATCTCCTTGAGCACCGGCGGGCGCAGCTTGACGTGACCCGGCTTGTAGACGCCGTGGACGTTGCCGAACGTCGCGGCGAGCATGTAGCGGCCCTGGTCGCCGATGCCGACGGCCTCGGCGGTGGCCAGCGCGTCCTCGGCGGTCGTGTACAGCTTCTCGTTGATCTCGCCGACGACGCCGTCCTCCTCGCCGCCGACGACGCCGATCTCCATCTCCATGATGATGTTCGCGCGGTGGCACTTCTCCAGCAGCTCGCGCGCGATCGACAGGTTCTCCTCCAGCGGTACGGCGGAGCCGTCCCACATGTGGGAGTTGAAGATGGGGTCGCCGCCGCGCTCAAGGGACAGCTCGATCAGCGGCCGCATGAAGCCGTCGAGCTTGTCCTTGGGGCAGTGGTCGGTGTGCAGCGCCACGGTCACGGGGTAGTTCTTGGCCACTACCCTCGCGTACTCGGCAAGCGCCACCGAGCCGGTCACCATGTCCTTGACGGAGGTGCCGGACAGGAACTCGGCGCCGCCGGTGGACACCTGGATGATGCCGTCGCTCTCGGCCTCGGCGAATCCGCGCAGGGCGGCGTTCAGGGTCTGCGATGAGGTCACGTTGATCGCCGGGTAGGCGAACCCGCCCGCTTTGGCCCGGTCGAGCATCTCGGCGTAGACCTCTGGAGTCGCGATAGGCATGGCTCATCTCCCTGGAAAGTATTCGGCTTCGCTTGCCCAGTATTCCTGGCTCCCTACCCGCTGGGGTAGTGACAACGCGCGCCCGTTGGAGGCCGCCTGACAGGTAGGCTCAGCCCGTGGAATCGATCCTGGACCTCGTGGACCCGCAATGGTGGCTCACCATGCTCGGCGCGTTCGCGACCATCGGCGTGCTCGCCATCATCTTCGCGGAGACGGGTCTGCTGGTCGGTTTTTTCCTACCGGGCGATTCGCTGCTGGTAGCTGCGGGCATCTTCAGCTCCGCGGCGGCGGCCAAGGGCATCGGCATCGCGCCGCTGTCGTTCCCCGTGCTGGTCATCGGCACACCGCTGTGCGCGGTGGCGGGGGCGCAGCTGGGGCATCTGATCGGCGCGAAGGTCGGGCGCAAGCTGTTCGACAAGCCTGATTCGCGGCTGTTCAAGCGCGAACACGTCGACAAGGCCGAGTACTACTTCGAGAAGTTCGGCCCCGCCAAGGCCGTGATCATCGCGCGGTTCGTGCCGATCGTCCGCACGTTCATGAACCCGGTCGCCGGAGTGCTGGAGATGCCCGCGCGCCGGTTCTTCCTGTGGAACGTGGTGGGCGGCGTGCTGTGGGTCGAGAGCATGCTGTTCATCGGCCACTTCCTCGGCAACCAGGTCGACCCCGACAAGATCGACAAGTACATCCTGCCCGGCGTCTTCCTCATCGTGCTGATCTCGGTGATCCCGATCATCATCGAGGTCGTGAAGAGCCGCAGGAACGGCGGCCACAAGGTCCCCCAGCCGCAGGGCAAACACCACCGCATTCCGTGATGCCGCTCGGAGGGCGGCCGGTGCGTTGGCTACCCTCCCCCTTGTGGGACGGCATCGATCCGATCCGATGGGGATGGCCCGCCTGGCCCTGATCGGCCTGGGGGCCGTCCTGCTGGTGGCTGCCGTCGTCGTCGGCGCCCGCGCGCTCATGGGCGTGCTGTCCGCCGCCGACCCCGCGCCCGTGGTGTCCGCGACGCCGAAGGCGTCGGCCACGGCGGCTGAGCGGGTGCCGACGCTCTCCGTCGTCTGCAGGGCGCAGACCTGCCCCTTGGTGCTCGTACGGGTGCCGGGCGGCGACGTTCTCAACGACCGTGACCTGTCCAGCGGCGAGGAGATCTCCTTCTTCGACGCCGAACTCGACGTCGCCGTCGAGGACGCGGGCACGGTCGACATCACCGTGAACGGCACGCCCCGCCCCACGGGCAAGGCGGGTCAGCGCGAGACGTTCTCCGTCACGCGTTCAGACCCAGATCCTCAAGGGTGAACGCGCTGAGATACTCGATGCCCTCCTCGGCCATCTTGCCCGCCGCGCCCCGCTCGACGATGGTGGCGACGGCGACCACATGGGCGCCCGCCTCGCGCGCCGCGGCGACCGCGGTCAGCGGGGAGCCGCCGGTGGTGGAGGTGTCCTCGACGATGAGGACCCTGCGGCCCTCGATGTCGGGGCCCTCGATCCTGCGCTGCATGCCGTGCGCCTTCTGCGCCTTGCGCACCACGAAAGCGTCGAGGGTACGGCCCCGCGCCGCGGCCGCGTGCAGCATCGCCCCGGCGACCGGGTCGGCGCCGAGCGTGAGACCGCCGACCGCGTCGTAGTCGAGGTCGGCCGTGAGGTCGAGCATGACCTTGCCGACGAGAGGCGCGGCCACCCCGTCGAGCGTGATCCGCCGCAGGTCGAGGTAGAAGTCGGCCTCCATTCCCGAGGAGAGCACGACCTTGCCGTGCACGACGGCCTTCTTCAGGATCTCGGCCAGCAGGTTCT
The DNA here is from genome assembly GCF_042754765.1 of Nonomuraea sp. NPDC059194. Lineage (NCBI taxonomy): Bacteria > Bacillati > Actinomycetota > Actinomycetes > Streptosporangiales > Streptosporangiaceae > Nonomuraea > Nonomuraea sp. NPDC059194. Next base: position 180,064 of record NZ_JBHZBH010000007.1, read on the forward strand.
CGCGGTCAGTCATGCCCCCAAGCTTAAAGTCGCCAGAGCGTCCCGACACCGCCCGGCCAGGACAACCCCACCGAGCCCCGCCCGACACCCCCGCCCGGCCGGAAAGCAGCGCTCCATCCGCCGCGCGGAAAGCGCCGCTCCTCCTCTCGAAGACGCCTCGCAGTCAAAGACAGCCTTCGGGGTTAGTCATGACGCGGAATGAGGAATGATTCTTTCGGCAACTCCAGGTAATCGTGAGGTCACTATGAGTGTCGAATCGCCGCAAAGCGATGCGAGCCTCCTCGAATCGGCTCGCACGGGCAACGCAACCGCCTTCGGGGAGCTCTGGGAGCGCCACGTCGGCGCCGCCCGCTCCCTTGCCCGGCAGATGGTCAGCGGCGAGGACGTGGTCGAGGACGTGGTCGCCGAATCCTTCACCAAGATCATCGACTTGGTCGGGCGTGGCGGCGGGCCGGAGGCGGCCTTCAGGCCGTACCTGCTGACCGTCGTGCGCCGTACGGTCTACGACAGGGGCCGCGTGGAGAGCCGCCAGGTGACCACCGACGAGATCGAGGTGTTCGACGCCGGAGTGCCGTTCGTCGATCCCGCGCTCAGCGGCCTGGAGAGGTCGCTGGTCGCCAGGGCGTTCCTGTCGCTGCCGGAGCGGTGGCGGCTGGTGTTGTGGCACACCGAGGTGGAGAACAGCAAGCCCGCCGACGTCGCCCCGATGCTCGGGCTGTCGGCCAACGGCGTGGCCGCGCTGGCCTACCGGGCCAGGGAGGGGCTGCGCCAGGCGTACCTGCAGATGCATCTGGCGGGCACGCCGCACCAGGGGTGCAGGCCGGTGCTCGGCAAGATGGGCGCCTACGTGCGGGGCGGGCTGGCCAGGCGCGACAGCAGGGCCGTCGACGAGCACATCGAAGACTGCGGCGAGTGCCGCGCGGTCTTCTTCGAGCTGGCCGACGTCAATCAGGGCCTGCGTGTCACCGTCGGCCCGTTGTTCGTCGGGCCGTTCTACGCGGCCTACGTGGCGGGCCTGGCCAAGGCGGGCACCACCGGCGGTCTGCTCTACGCGCTCGGCTGGATCAGGCGCGCGCCCAAGGGCCAGCAGGCCGCGGTCGCGGGCGGCATCACCGTGGCGGTCGCGGCGGCAGCCGTTCTCATGCTGGCCGCCAACGACAAGCCGCTGCCCAAGCCCCAAACGATGCCGACGGTCGTCCCGCAGCCGTCGCCTGCGCGGCCCGATCCCGAGCCCGAGCCCGCCAGGTCCCGGCCGAAACCCCGGCCCAGGCTGGTCCCGCCGCCCGTGGAAACGCCCTCCCCAGCCAAGCGGCCGGGCGAACCCCGGCTGCGCGCCTCGATCCATCCGCTCGGCGCGCTGGTCAAGGCCGAGCCGGGCATCGTCGCGGTACGGCTGCGCAACAACGGCAAGGCGGCCAGCGAGGAGCTCGTCGCGCTCGTCGACCTGCCCGAGGGCGTCACGCTGATCCCGACCCAGGCCAGGGGTGGCGCGGTCGGCACGGTCGAGCCCGTCGGCACGGTCGACGGCTGGTCGTGCGAGCCGGAGGGCCGGGGCGCCAGGTGCGTCAGGGGCCCGCTGGCCGCGGGCCGGGCGACGGCCGTCTTCCTGCGCGTCGAGGTGGCCGCCCACGCGCCCGAGGGGGCGGGCCCCGCCGTACGGATCTCGTCGGGCGAGGTCAGCGTGAACGCCAGCGCGAGCGCGGGCGTGAAGGCCGAGGGGGCGCCCGCGCGGTTCGCCACCGACGGCAAGGTCGTCGTCAAGGCGGTCGGCAACACGCTGCTGACCTGCCCGTCCGAGCGCGAAGGCTGCGGCGAGACGCGGCATCGTAGGGAGCACGGCAGGCGTGACAACGACCTGTGGCCGATGCGGGCCCTCGACACCGACGGCGTGGCCGTGACGAGGTCCTCCAGCAGCGCCAGGTTCGAGATGCCGGACGGCGGTAGCGTCGTCTGGGCGGGGCTCTACTGGTCGGGCAGCGTGCGGCGGGCGGGCCCGATCAGGTTCAGGGCGGCGGGGTCCACGCGATACCGCACGATCCTGCCCGACCGGGTCGTGGAGCGGGAGCTGCCCTCGGGGTCCGGCTACCAGGCCTTCGCCGACGTGACAGAGCTGGTCAGCGACTCCAACCGCAAGGGGACGTGGTGGGCGGCCGACGCGCCGATGCAGGAAGGGGTCTCCGAGCACGCCGGATGGAGCCTGGTGGTGATCGCGACCGACCCGCGCAGGCCGTACAGCCAGGCGGTGGTCCTCGACGCGGCCACCGTCGTCGGCGGCGAGCAGCCCAGCCTCGACCTGCCGCTCGGCGGGCTGATCCCGGCGGCCAGCCCCGCCGACATCGAGCTGGTGACCTGGGAGGGCGACGCCGACCTGCGCGGAGACAGGGTGTCGGCGGGCGTCTCCGCGGGAGGCGACCGCGACGCGGGCAACGTCTTCGACAGCTCCTCGAACGGCGCGGCGGGGATGACGTTCGGCGTGGACGTCGACTCGTTCACCGCCACGCTGGCGGACCGGCCGACGCTGAAGATCTCCACAAAACGCGACGTCGTGCTGTTCGGTGTGGCGGCCGTCAGCGTGCCCGCTCGCTCGTGACCGAGAACAGGACAAACTGGTACGGTCTGCGTGAATCTACTGGCGTCCCGCCGATTCGCCGGGATTCACCCTCGAACGATCAGATGCTTCATTACCCTGAGAGAGGGCCGCCGAGTCCGGCTCTGGCGGTGCGGAGCCGGTAGAGGTCGGGCCTGGAGAAAGGGGCGGTGTCAGTGGATCGCTGCGCGCTGTTCGTCGACGCTGGCTATCTGCTGGCCGACGGCGCGATGGCCGTGCATGGGACCCGCCATCGCGAAGCCGTCTCGTGGGACTATCCGGGTCTGCTGCAGCTGATGAGCAACCTGTCGCGCGAGCGCACGGGCCTGCCGCTGCTGCGCTGCTACTGGTACGAGGCGACCATCGAGGGCAGGCGCACGCCCGAGCACGACGTGCTCGCCGACCTGCCGGGGCTCAAGCTCCGCCTGTCACGCATCAGGCCGGGCCGCCGCGAAGGCGTCGACGCGCAGGTCCACCGCGACCTGATGACGCTGGCCCGCAACAGCGCGATCTGCGACGCGGTCGTCGTCAGCGGCGACGAGGACCTGGCCCAGGTGGTCTGCGACGCGCAGGACCTCGGCATCCGCGTCACCGTCGTCCACATCGCCGCCGACGGCAGCTGGGCGGTGTCGCGGTCGCTGCGCCAGGAGAGCGACGACCTCATCGAGATCGGCGGCGGCCACCTGCGGCCCTACGTGACCCTCGTCTCCGGCTCCATCGAGGCCGGCAACGGGGCTTCTGTCGGGGCTGTTGTCGCGGGCTCCGCCGGGGCGCAGTCTGTGAGCAACGGCCAGGCCGCCCACGCGCTGCCCCCGAGCCCGCCGCTGACCCCGTCGCCGACACCGCTCGCGCAGCCGACGTCACCGTTGGTCCAGCCGTCCCTGCCATCGGTCCAGTCCGGCAACCACGCCGCCCACCTGGCCAACGCGCCCACGCAGAGCCAGCCGCTGCCGCCCGTCACCCCGACGCCGCCCGCGCCCAGCCGGGCCCAGGCCCCGCCCGCGCTGCCCGCCTACCCGAGCTACCAGCCGGAGCCGTCCTCCGTGCCGCAGCAGCCGTCCCTCCCTCCGCAGCCCACGCCCCTGCCGCCCACCCCCTCGCAGCCCCCCGCCGCGCCGACCGTCTCCCACAGCCCGACGGGGCCGATGCAGAGCACCAGCCAGTTCCCCTCGCCCGCCAGCGGCGGCACCTACCAGCCCGCGCAGCTCGGCCCCTACACCGGCCCCCAGCCCGCGCCCGTCGCCGCCGCGCCCGCGTCCGGCGGTGCGACGACCCTGGCCGACGCGGTCAAGGCGGCCCACAAGGAGGGGCACGACTTCGGCGAGTCGGTCGCCCGCGACGCCCCGGCGCTGTGGCTGGAAGCGGTGCTGGCCCGCAAACCCCGCATGCCCTCCGACCTGGAGGCGCGGCTGCTGCAGGGGTCGTCGCTGCCGATCGACTTCCTGCTCCACGACGAGGTACGGCACGCCCTGCGCCGCGGCTTCTGGGACGCCCTGGAACGCGCCCGCCGATAAAGGCATCGACTTCGGGCCAGGACGCGCTGCGCGCGTGAGGCCTCAGGCTGTGTCCAGTGGGGGCGTGGCCCCCACGCCCCGCTTCAACGGCATCGCCCTCGCTTCGCTCGGACAGCGCTCCCTTGGGCTTCGCCCAGGCGAGGGGCTCCGCCCCTCCCGCACCCGGACCGCTTGACCGCCTGGATCGACAAGCTCGTAGGGCGATGAGGACATGGAAACGCCATGCTTCGTCGGCTTCCCGCCCCTGCGGTGAGCACTCAGCCCCGCTGGCCGGGACGATCGACGATCACTGACGACAGTAGAGTCGTGCTCCACACCGCGCCCTTGCGGAAAGCGGGCTCGCTGCGGCCGGGCGGAAACTCGTCACGCAGCCAGACCCTCTGCTGGCCCAGGTAGCGGTAGGTGCCCGGGTCGAGGATGACGTAGTCACGGGCGGATCGGTCGATGGCGCTTTCCAGCCAGATGCCCAGGCCGCTACGACCTGCGGCGTCTGTCACGCCCTGCTCGATCTGGACGCCGGGAATGAGTGCCAGGGCGCGATACATGGCCGCTTCCAGCCGGGGCGGCATCGTGCCGTACCTACTCAGGTAGAGCATGATCACCCGGAAAGCGCGGGCGTTGGCGGGTTCGGCGCGCTTGGGAACGCCCTCCTCGCGTGCCCCCACGATCCAGTGGCGGTCACCTGTGACCTTGACCAGCAGCTTCCTCGGGTCGGTCGGCAGCTCGCGGAGCTTGGCGTCGTACTGTTGCGGCGTCAGATCGTCATCGCCCGGATCCCGGGGATCGCCCTCGGGGCCGACGACCAGCTCGCCGTCCTCGCCGAAGCTGGCGGCCTGCATTCCGTCGTAGCGCATCCAGTGTTCGTGGGTCTCGATTGTGTCCGAGTTCGGCTGCTTGTCCAGGGTCTTGGTGTAGTGCCACTGCGTCGGCAGGGGCACCTGAGCGCTCCTGCGCTTGCCCGCCACCTCGGCGGCGCGGGCCAGCACCACGCTGGAGTCGAGCCGTACGACCGACGGCGTGCTCTCCGGACCCGGCGCGGGCGGTTGCGGCCGCAAGGTGGCCACAGCGAGCGCGGCGGTGGCCCCCAGCGCCCCGACGACGAGCAGGCGACGCCCCAGCGTCCGCCCTCGCCCCCGGATTCGCGTCAGCAGCCGCCTACGCCCCGAGATGATCCACTCATGGCCGGGTTCGGGGACCTCAGCGCGCCACTCGCGCAACGATCGCAGGTCATCCATCGAAAGACTCCTCTCGGGTTGCCGCGGGGTCAGATCCGCCGAGCGCCTGTCTTGTCCTGGCCCTGGCCCGGTGCAGGCGGGATCTGACGGTGCCGACCGGGATGTCCAGTGCACGGGCTACGTCCTCGTACGACATGTCGGCCCAGGCCACGAGTAACAGCACCTCCCGGTCGCCGGGTGAGAGTTGCGCCAGCGCCGTCGCCAGCCCGACCTGCTGGGCAGCGACCCGATCGTCGACGCGCTCGGCGTACGGCTCGGCGATCTCGTCGACGCCGCTGCGGATCAGCGCCCGGTAGAACCGGATCTCCACCCGCCGATGCCGACTGATGAGCCGGGCGGTGATGCCGTACAGCCAAGGCCGCGCGTCGGGATGACTCGCGTCGTAGCGGTCGCGGCGCCGAAAAGCGGTCAGGAAGGCGTCGGAGACGATGTCGTCGGCCAGGGAGGGGCCCAGCCGCCGGGCCACATAGCGGCGCATCGCAGGCGCGTGCCGATCGAAGAGGTCGGCGAAGGCCTCCGGGTCGCGCTGCGAGCGCCGTATCAGCTCGGCGTCGTCGGTTCGGCCGAATTCTTCGGCGATCACATGGTGCTCCCGTCCGTACGCATTGGTTCGTCGGCTTTCGCCCGTACGGCCGACGCGAGTTCACGTTATGGGATGTGATCTGCGTCACATGGGGGCCGGTCGCGCCGGCGCCGAACCGCGCGCCACGGCGAGAGCCTGACCTCAGCGCCGAGGACGTCGACCCGTTTCGCCCGTCTCACCCCTCAGGAACTGCAGGTGGTACGGCCGTCCGCCGCGGGCCTGAGTAGCAGGGACCTCGGTGCCCAGCTTCTCAATGCGTTCATCCGCACCACAGGCCGGCGGTCATTTACAATGCGGCCGAACGTGATCTTAGGTATGAAGTCAGGAAAGGCGACAGATGTCGATCATAAGGCGTACGGCGGGCACGCTTCTTGTCGGAGCCCTCACCATCGTGGGGCTGGGAACCGGGATCACCGCCGCTTCGGCGGGCGCGAGCGCTGCCCCGTGCACCGGTAAGACCGGCCTGCACATCACGGCGAAAGGCGAGAACAGCGAAGGGAAGGCCTGGGCGGATGTCCTCAACTGCGGCAGCACGGACCTCGTGACACTCGACATCTCGTGGGGGCCGGATCCGTTGTGCCGGGAGATCCGTAACGGAGTCAACGCGAGGATCACTGCCCCCACCGCCGTCGGCAGCGTCAGGAAAGCGAAGTACTGCTGATCGGAAGCTGATCACTCACCACCCGGAGGCCGACACAGCCCGGCTCACCGCATAAGCAGCAGGAATGAGCCGACCGGCCCGCCTGCTGCTCCACGGCCGCGACGTCGGGAGAGGCGATCGTCCGTTTGCACCGCGCCGCCAGAGCGTGGTGCATTCGGCTCCTCCGGCCGTACAGACCAGCGGGCCTTTACGGTCGGCGGGCGAGGATCTCTTTGACCCTGCTGTACCGCTCGACCATGGCGGCCAAGCCGCCGTCGATGAAGCCGAGGCATTCCAGAATCGCATCGTGGTCGGCCACCAGGTGGCGGTGATGGATCGGCCCGTGGTGGGCGATCTTGTTGCGGAACACGCGCAGGTAGTCGGCCTTGCGATGCAGTTCCCGTCGAGGTCCCCGATACTGCGGAAACGCCTGGTACAGGCCTGGCCGCCACAGCCGCTGGTCGTAATTGTTGCCGCGCCCGAGCAGGGATACGTAGAAGCCGAACGACAGCTCTTCTGTGATCAGCTGCGGGTCGGCGGGCAGGCCGGTGCGCTGGATCTGCTGCGCGGCCTCGCGGATCCTCTGGCGGGCTCCGTAGGTAAGGTCGATTCGGGGGTGGGCCCACCAGTCCGCGCGCCCGAACATGGTGACCAGCCGACTGGTCATGACGCTGCGCATGGAGATTTCCAGGTACTGCAGCGGCCCGTAGAACGCCTCGCTGATCTCGGTGTTCCAGCAGTGCAGGCGCAAAGCGGCCACGGGATCGCCCGCGCAGCGCGCCTCGTACTCGGCCATGCGTACCGGGGGGAGGATGTCCCTCAGCCGCCTGGCTTCGGCTTCCTGCATCGTGGCGTCCTTCCAACCAGCGTGGTACGGTCAACTCATAAGCCCCGGTTTTGCCTCTGCTCCGCACGCAGCCGGGGCACAGCCTTGTCTAGCCATCCTCGAGACTCGGCGTCATCCTCTCAGCCGTCCGGCAATGACACCTCGCGAAGCAAAAGGTTGTGCCCGCTCAGCAGCACCTGCGAGGGAAGCCCAGGCGGCGGTCTGCGCGATGCTGCTGGGACTGGCGAGGTGCCGCCCGGACAGCCATTCGGTGGAGGGGAAAGTCACGCGGGCCCGCCGTATCCAGACTAGGGCTTGCCCGAGTCGATGAACCGCGAACCACCAGACCCGACCGCAAGGTCGGGAGTGGGAATCCCTCGCCTTCATTCAGCCAGGCCCGTTACCGAACAGCGAGCGCATCGTCGCTTTCCTGAGCGGCCAGCACAGCCTCGCCGTTCTGCTCGGCCCAACGGCTGAGCACGCTGACCGGCTCCAGCGCCGACTGCCCGAGCTCGGTGAGCGCGTATTCGACGCGCGGGGGTGCCTCGGCGAACGCCTGCCGCCGCACCAGCCCGTGATGCTGGAGCCTGCGCAAGGTCTGGGTGAGCACCTTCGAGCTGATGCCACCGATGAAAGCCCTGAGTTCGCCGTGGCGGCGCGGGCCGCTGCCGAGGGCCTTGATGACCACGATCGACCATTTGTCGCTGAAGATCTCGACGGCGAGCCTGACGGGGCAGTCCGCAATGAAGAAGTCACCTGGCCGGCTGAAGGCACCCATGGTACGTAAGGTACCTTCCGGTTCCTATCGGTTCTCTAGCGTGGGCAGGGCCGCGGCGATCAACCCACCCGATCACGAACCGAGGAGACCTGCCATGCGTGTCCTTGCCGCCCGCCACTACGGCGGCCCCGAGCAGCTCCGGCTGCTCGACCTGCCTGACCCCGCACTGGGGCCGGGACAGGTCCGCGTGGACGTCGCCGCCATCGGGCTGAACTTCGCCGAGCTCGTCCAGCTCTCCGGCGACTTCCAGATCCCCGCGCCCGACCCGCTCGTGCCCGGCTTCGAGCTGGCCGGCACTGTCGCTGAGGTCGCGCCCGACGTGCCGGGGCTCGCCCCGGGCCAGCGGGTCATGGCGCTGGTCAGCTGGGGCGCGTACACCGACCGGCTCGTCGTCGACGCCGCTCACGTGCTGCCCGTTCCCGACTCCATGGACGACCTGACCGCCGCCGCCTTCCCCGTCGCCTACGCCACCGCGCACGTCTCGCTGCTGCACCGCGGCAGGCTGGAGAAGGGCGAGACGGTCGTGGTCACCGGGGCGACCGGCAACGTGGGGGAGGCGGCGCTGCAGGTGGCCCGCGCCGCGGGTGCGCGGGTCATCGCGGTCGACCGCTCCGGCACGCTGCCGCCGACCGCGGCCGACCACGTCCTGCCGCCCACGGGCCTCGCCCGGGCGATGCGGGAACTGACGGGCGGGCGCGGCGCCGACCTCGCCCTCGATCTCGTCGGCGGCGCGCTCACCGCCGAGCTGCTCGACGGCCTGGCCTGGGAGGGGCGGCTCGTCACCACCGGCTTCGCCAGCGGCTCCATCCCGGAGGTCAGCCTGCTCGACGTCCTCGTTCGGAACGTCGCGATCATCGGTGAGGACATCGCCGGCTACGCCAGCCGCGACATCACGACCGCCGTCCTGGCCTTGGAGCAGTGCCTGAGCTGGTACGCCGAGGGGCTCGTGACGCCGCGCACCCCTGTCCGCCACCCCGTCACGGACCTCGCCGCCGCACTCGGCTCCATCGCCGACGGTACGGCCCGGCACAAGCTCGCCGTAGACCTCAGCGAGTAACGCCCGGCCACCCGGTGAGCGTGGCACAACCAGAAAGCGTGCTCCGAGAGCCGTTCCCTGCTGGATGACGACGAGCTACTCGGGTGAGCACCGTGCATGGGCGGATGCGCGTGACGGACACTCCGGCGCGCCAAGAAGCAACGGCACTCGATGGTGCCTGCACAGACCTAGAAAGAGGGCATCAGATGATGCGACCGATCAGAGGCCTCGGTGCGACTCTCGCCGCACTCACCCTGGCCATCATCATGGGCGGTTCCGCCGGAGCGACCTCGGACCGGCCGCCAGGGAAGTTTCCGACGTCAATCTCGTTGCCCGACGGCTTCCGGCCCGAGGGCATCGCCATCGGACCCGGTCCGTTCGCCTTCATCGGCTCCATGGCCGACGGCTCCATCTACCGCGCCGACCTGCGCACCGGACGTGGCGCGATCATCAGCCGCGGCCCCGGCACGCCGTCCCTCGGGATGAAGATCGACCCGCGCGGACGGCTGTTCGTGGCGGGCGGCACGGGCGGTGACGCGCGCGTCGTCGACTCCCGCACCGGCCGGGTGCTGGCCTCCTACCGGCTGGCGAGCGGCCCATCGTTCGTCAACGACGTCATCCTCACCAAGGGCGCCGCGTGGTTCACCGACTCCACCAAGCCGGTGCTCTACAAGCTGCCACTGCGCGGCGGACGGCTGCCCGCCGCCGCGGTGCGGATCCCGCTCACCGGGGATCTGGTGTACGGCAAGGGCTTCAACGCCAACGGCATCACGCCGACTCCGGACGGCCGGGGCCTGCTCGTCGTGCAGTCGAACACCGGCGGACTGTTCCGCGTCGACCCGTCCGGCCGGACCCGCCGGGTGAACCTGCACGGCGAGTCACTGCCGGATGGCGACGGCATGTTGCTGCACGGCCGGACGCTGTTCGCGGTGGAGAACGGCGTCCAGAACAGGCGCAGCGCCATGGCCGTCCTGCGGCTGAACGAGGCGGGGACCGACGGCCGCGTCGTGCGGCGGGTGAGTGATCGCCGGTTCGACGTACCGGCGACCGTGGCCGCCTTCGAGGACCGGCTGTACCTCCCCAACGCCCGCTTCAACACCACCCCGACCCCGACCACCTCGTACACCGCCGTCGCCATCCCCCGCCCCTGAACGATGACGACGTCGGGGCACGCCTCTTCGGGGAAGGCGAAGCTGACGATGCTGGGACACAGCGTCCACCGGCGGGCGACCGGGGGCGGTCCGGCGGGGTTGTCCTGATGCGCGGTCAGGGTCGGTTCGGGGTCGGGCCGGGGATGATCCCCCTCGAAGCGGACGGGCCGGGCCGACAGACTCGAAGGGACTTGATCACCGCTTTCCGAGTGGAGTTTCCCCCAATGCGTCGTTCCTCTGCCCTGTCCCTGGCCGCCGCCGCCGTTGTGGCGCTCGGCGTTGTCGCCCCGGCGCAGGCCGCCATTGCTGGGCCCGCCGCTGCCGGGACCGCCCCCGCTGGTCCTGCCACTGCCGGGTCTGCCACGGGCCTGGACCGTGCCGCGCTGCGTGAGGCGATCAGGGTGCGCCCGGAGGACGGTGTCGCCGGTGTCGTGGCCGAGGTGCACAAGGGCGGGCAGAGGTGGCTGGGCACGTCCGGGGACGTGGTCACCGGCAAGCGCGTCAGCCGTGGTGCGCACTTCCAGATCGGCAGCATCAGCAAGCCCATGGAGGCGGTGATCCTGCTCCAGCTGTCGGCCGAGGGCCGGGTCGATCTGGACCAGAGTGTGCAGCACTACCTGCCCGGGCTGCTGCCGGAGGAGCGGTTCACCGACCCGATCAGCGTGCGGCAGCTGCTCAACCACACCAGCGGCCTGCCCCACGACCTGGAGGGCGCCCCGGCCTCCTCCACGGATGAGGAGATCGAGCGCCGTCTTGACTATGTCACCTTCGACGAGGTGATCCGGCAGACGCTCCACCCGGAGGGCCGGCCGGCTCCCGGCCCGCGCTTCCGCCCCGGCACCCGGCAGGAGTACAACTCCTTCGGCTACCGCGTGGCCGGCAAGCTCATCGAGGAGATCACCGGGCATTCCTACCAGCACGAGGTGAGCGTCCGCATCCTGAAGCCGCTGAAGATGCGCCAGAGCAGGCCCACGGTGCCGGGCCGTGCCACGGGCGTGCCCCGGCCGTACCTGCCCGGCTACCTGGACAGGAGCAACGGCGAGCTGGTCGACGTGAACGTGCAGGGCGGGCTGCCGGCCAGCATGACCTCCACCACGGGCGATCTGGACCGGTTCATCTCCGGTCTGTTCGACGGCCGGCTGCTGCGTCCGGCGCAGGCGGCCGAGCTGTTCGCCGTGCCGAAGGGCGCCGACGGCAAGCCGCTGCCGTACGCCGACGGCTCCGACTGCAACGTCGGTCCGGCCAAGGGTACGGCCTGCTACAGCGTCGGCCTGAAGTACGTGCCGCTGCCCGACGGCTCGCTGCTGTGGGGCAAGACGGGCTCCGAGCCGGGTTACCGCAGCGGCGTGTTCGCCACTCGTGACCTCACCCTGCGCGCGGTCTACTCGATGGGCACCTCGTCCTTCCGCAGCAACGGCGCCTTGACAGTGGCTCAGCGCCTGACCATGGCCGCCTTGGGCAACTGAAAGGGCCGCTGGTTAGGCTGACCAGCGTGGACGCAGAACTGCTGGCCGCCGCGCGGTCCGGCGACGGTGACGCGTTCGGCCGGTTGGTCGGGCCGTTGCGCGACGAGCTGCGCGCGCACTGCTACCGGATGCTCGGGTCCGTTCACGACGCGGAGGACGCCGTCCAGGAGACGCTGGACCGGGCCTGGCGTGGCCTGGGCCGGTTCGAGGACCGCGGATCGATCAGGCCATGGCTGTACAAGATCGCCACGAACAGGTCGCTGACGCTCATCGAGCGGCGCGGGCGGCGCGAGCTGCCCACCGATCTGAGCCCTGAGGGCGCCCCGCTGGCGGAGACCGCGTGGCTCGAGCCGTACCCGGAACGATGGATGAGCTGGACGGCGGAGCTGAGCCCCGAGGACCGCACGGTGGCGAAGGAGAGCGTGGAGCTGGCGTTCGTGGCCGCGCTGCAGCATCTGTCGGCGCTGCAGCGAGCCGTCCTGCTCCTGCGTGACGTGCTCGGATTCGCCGCCGGTGAGGCGGCCGAGCTCCTGGAGACGACGGTCGCGGCGGTCAACAGCGCACTGCAGCGGGCCAGGAGAGTGCTCGCCGAGCTGCTGCCCGAGGCCACCCAGCGGCGGACGCTGCAAACGCTGGGTGAGCCGGCGCAGCGCGAGCTGGTCCATCGGTATCAGCAGGCGTGGGAGGCCGGCGACGTCGAGGCCATCGTGGCGATGCTGACAGAGGACGCGAAGTTCTCCATGCCGCCGATGACGGCCTGGTTCGAGGGGCACGAGGGCATCAGGGGTTTCCTGCTCGACGGACCGCTCAAGTGGCGCTGGCGCTTCCTGCCGACGACGGCGAACGGCCAGCTCGCGTTCGGCACGTACCTGTGGGACGGCGAGCGCGGCGCCTATGTCCCTGGAGGGCTGGACCTGCTGGTGCTGCGCGGGTCGCGGGTGGCCGAAGTGGTCTCGTTCCTGGAGGCCGACTTCGCGCTGTTCGGATTGCCGGAGCAACTGCGATGAGTTCGGCGCGCCCCGCAGGTTGTTCTCCTGACAGCAACCAGAAGGGACTCACGTCATGGCTACCAACGAAGAGCAGATCCGCACGCTGATCGAGGGCTGGGCCGAGGCGGTTCGCCGCGGCGACCTGGACCGCGTCCTCGCCGACCACACGGCGGACATCGTGATGTTCGACGTGCCGCCGCCGTACGAGGGCGCCCGCGGCCTGGACGCCTACCGTGAGACCTGGCCGCCGTTCTTCGCCTGGCAGAGCACGGGAGCCTCGTTCGACATCGAGTCGCTGGACGTCACGGCCGGTGACGACGTCGCCTTCGCCCACGCCCTGCTGCGCTGCGGCACCAAGGAGGAGTTCGCCGACAACCCGGACAACCGCCTGCGGCTGACGATCGGCCTGCGCAGGGAGAACGGCCGCTGGGTCGTCGCCCACGAGCACCACTCGTTCCCGCTCGTCGATCGGGACGACGCCTAGCAGGACCGGTCGTTCACCCGAGGGCGTCGAAACTCGCCCGCAGGTGGGACACCCGGTCGGCCAGGTCCGACAGCGGTGCGGCGAGCGACGGGTCGGCCGACTTGCCGGCCAGCTCGCGCACCCTGTCGAGCTCCTCCTCCACGGCCGTCAGCCGCCGCGACAGCTCGGGCAGCACCGCCCCCTGGGCCGTGCTGTTGCCCGGCGGCAGCTCGCCGGCCAGCCGCTCCCGCAGCAGCGAGGCCTGCTCGGTCAGCCGCTTGTTCATGTTGTAGAGCTCGACGAACACCGACACCTTCGCCCTGAGCACCCACGGGTCGAACGGCTTGGTGAGGTAGTCGACGGCGCCCGCGGCGTAACCGCGGAAGGCGTAGTCGGGGGCGCTGTCGACGACGGTCAGGAAGATGATCGGGATGTTGCGGGTACGCTCGCGCCGCTTGATGTGCGCGGCCGTCTCGAACCCATCCATGCCGGGCATCCGCACGTCGAGCAGGATCAGCGCGAACTCGGTGCCCAGCAACGCCTTGAGCGCCTCCTCGCCCGACTTGGCGCGCACCGGCGTCAGGTCGAGCGAGCTGAGGATCGCCTCCAGGGCGATCAGGTTCTCCTCGCGGTCGTCGACCAGAAGGATCTTGGCTCGGTCTGCCATGTGTTACGCCTCTTCCGCCGAGTCGGGCACCCGCCCGCGGCTGAGCCAGCCGCGCAGCCGTTCGAGCAGCTGATCGACGTCGACCGGCTTGGGCACGTAGTCCGAGGCGCCTGAGGCGATGCTCTTCTCCCGGTCGCCCCGCATGACCTTGGCGGTCAGCGCGATGATCGGCAGATCGGCGAACTGCGGCATGCGGCGGATGGCCGACGTCGTGGCCCAACCGTCCATCTCCGGCATCATGATGTCCATGAGGACGAGCGCCACGTCCTCGTTGCGTTCGAGTTGTTCGATGCCCTCGCGCCCGTTCTCGGCGAAGACGACCGTGGCGCCGTGCCGTTCGAGCACGCTGGTCAGCGCGAACACATTGCGGATGTCGTCGTCGACGATGAGGATCTTGGTTCCGTTGAGCGGGTCGTCGCCCTGCCACTGGCTGCCGTTGGAGGGCTGGACCACCTCCGGCAGCGGCAGGTCGAGCGGCATCGGCGGCTCGGGCACGATCATCGGGCTCTGCTGCTGCTCGACCTGCATGGTGAGCACCTGCCTGCGGGCGGCCCCGCCGTCGCGGGCGACCAGCGGACCCGCGTAGTCGGTCGGCATATAGAGGGTGAACGTGCTGCCCGAGCCGAGCTCGCTGTCGACGTGGATCTCGCCGCCGAGGAGCCTGGCGATCTCGCGGCAGATCGACAGGCCGAGGCCGGTGCCGCCGTACTTGCGGCTGGTGGTGCCGTCGGCCTGGCGGAACGCTTCGAAGATGATCTCCAGCTTGTCGGGCGCTATGCCGATGCCGGTGTCGACCACCTGGAAGGCGATCAGGTCGTTGGCCGAGCGCAGCGTGTCGTCGTCGTAGTCGACCTCGTGCGGGGCGGGCACGACGCGCAGCCGTACCTCGCCCTTGGGGGTGAACTTGACCGCGTTGGACAGCAGGTTGCGCAGCACCTGCTGCAGGCGTTGCTCGTCGGTGCGCAGCTCCTGCGGCACGCGGGGGTCGACCTCGATGATGAAGGCCAGGCCCTTGTCCTGGGCGAGCGGGGCGAAGGCGGCCTCGACGTAGTCGACCAGCTTGGGCAGCGACAGCTGGGCGGGGTGGATGTCCATGCGCCCGGCCTCGACCTTCGACAGGTCGAGCATGTCGTTGATGAGCTGCAGCAGCGCCGAGCCGGCGCCGTGGATCGTGCGGGCGAACTCGACCTGCTGGGAGGTCAGGTTGCCCTCGGCGTTCTCGGTCAGCAGCTTGGCCAGCACGAGCAGGCTGTTGAGCGGGGTGCGCAGCTCGTGGGACATGTTCGCCAGGAACTCGGACTTGTAGCGGGAGGAGACCGCCAGCTGTTCGGCGCGCTCCTCCAGGGTGCGGCGGGCCTGCTCGATCTGGAAGTTCTGGATCTCGATGGCGCGGTTCTGCTTGGCCAGCAGCCCCGCCTTCTCCTCCAGTTCGGAGTTGGAACGGCGCAGCTCCTCCTGCTGACGCTGGAGCTCGTCGGAGCGCTCCTGCAGCTCGCGGGTCAGCCGCTGCGACTGGTCCAGCAGGTCTTCGGTGCGGGAGTTGGCGATGATGGTGTTCATCGTCACGCCGATGGTCTCGACGAGCTGGGTCAGGAAGTCGAGGTGGACCTCGCCGAACGCGGTGAAGGAGGCCAGCTCCAGCACGCCGAGCACGCGGCTCTCGAACAGGATCGGCAGCACCACGATCTGCGCGGGCGTGGACTGGCTGAGCCCGCTGTCGATGGTGATGAACCCGGCCGGCACGTCGTCGAGGACGATCGGCCTGCCCTCCAGCGCGGCCTGGCCGACGATGCCCTCGCCCACGGCGAAGCGCTGACGTGGCGCGCGGTCGGGCCGCACGCCGTACCCGCCGATGAGGATGAGGTCGTGCTCCTCACCTACGGCGTCGACGCCGTAGAAGGCGCCGTAGCGGGCGGAGACGAGCGGCGTCAGCTCGCTCATGATCAGCTTGGCGACCTCCATGAGGTCGCGGTGACCCTGCATGAGGCGCGAGATGCGGGCCAGGTTGGACTTCAGCCAGTCCTGTTCCTGGTTGGCCTGGGTGGTCTCGCGGAGGTTGGCCACCATGAAGTTGACGTTGTCCTTGAGCTCGGCCAGCTCGCCCTGCGCCTCGACGGCGATCGAGCGGGTCAGGTCGCCCTGGGCGACGGCGCTCGTCACGGTGGCGATGGCGCGCACCTGCGTGGTGAGGTTGCCGGCCAGCTCGTTGACGCTCTCGGTGAGGCGCTTCCAGGTGCCTTCGAGGGCCTCGACGCGAGCCTGGCCACCGAGCTGTCCTTCGGTGCCGACCTCGCGGGCGACGCGGGTGACCTCGTCGGCGAAGGACGACAGCTGGTCGACCATCTTGTT
Source organism: Nonomuraea sp. NPDC059194 (assembly GCF_042754765.1). Lineage (NCBI taxonomy): Bacteria > Bacillati > Actinomycetota > Actinomycetes > Streptosporangiales > Streptosporangiaceae > Nonomuraea > Nonomuraea sp. NPDC059194. The sequence continues at coordinate 196,348 of NZ_JBHZBH010000007.1, forward strand.
GATGGTGGTCTTCAGCGCCAGGATCTCGCCCTGCGCGTCGACGTCGATCTTGCGGGTCAGGTCGCCGTTGGCGACGGCCGTGGTGACCTCGGCGATGTTGCGCACCTGGTAGGTCAGGTTGTTGGCCATGAAGTTGACGTTGTCGGTGAGGTCCTTCCACACACCTGACACGCCCTGCACCCTGGCCTGGCCGCCGAGCTGGCCCTCGGTGCCGACCTCGCGGGCGACGCGCGTCACCTCGTCGGCGAAGGACGACAGCTGGTCGACCATCGTGTTGAGGGTGTCCTTGAGCTGGAGGATCTCGCCCTGGGCGTCGACAGTGATCTTCTTGGTGAGGTTGCCCTGGGCGACGGCGGTGGAGACGGCGGCGATCTGGCGCACCTGGTTGGTCAGGTTGTTGGCCATGAAGTTGACGTTGTCGGTGAGGTCCTTCCACACACCCGACACGCCGCGCACCTGGGCCTGGCCGCCGAGCTGGCCCTCGGTGCCGACCTCGCGGGCGACGCGGGTCACCTCGGAGGCGAAGGACGACAGCTGGTCGACCATCGTGTTCATCGTCGACTTGAGCTCCAGGATCTCGCCCTGGGCGTCGACGTCGATCTTGCGGGTGAGGTCGCCGTTGGCGACGGCCGTGGTGACCTGGGCGATGTTGCGCACCTGGTAGGTCAGGTTGTTGGCCATCGAGTTGACGTTGTCGGTGAGGTCCTTCCAGACGCCCGACACGCCCTTCACCTCGGCCCGGCCGCCCAGCTTGCCCTCGGTGCCGACCTCGCGGGCGACGCGGGTGACCTCGTCGGCGAAGGACGACAGCTGGTCGACCATCGTGTTGAGGGTGTCCTTGAGCTGGAGGATCTCGCCCTGGGCGTCGACGGTGATCTTCTTGGTGAGGTTGCCCTGGGCGACGGCGGTGGAGACGGCGGCGATCTGGCGTACCTGGTTGGTCAGGTTGTTGGCCATGAAGTTGACGTTGTCGGTGAGGTCCTTCCAGACGCCCGACACGCCGCTGACCTGGGCCTGGCCGCCGAGCTGGCCTTCGGTGCCGACCTCGCGGGCGACGCGGGTGACCTCCTCGGCGAAGGCGGACAGCTGGTCGACCATCGTGTTGACGGTGTTCTTCAGCTCGAACATCTCGCCGACCGCGTCGACGGTCACCTTGCGGCTCAGGTCGCCCTTCGCCACGGCGGTCGTCACCTCGGCGATGTCGCGCACCTGCGCGGAGACGCGCGAGGACATGGTGTTGACGGCCTCGGTCAGGTCGCGCCAGCTGCCCGACATGCCCTTGACGTTGGCGGCGCCGCCCAGCCTGCCCTCGGTGCCCGCCTCGCGGGCCACCCTCGTCACCTCGCTGTTGAACAGCGAGAGCTGCTCGACCATGCCGTTGATGGCCTTGCCGAGCCGCCTGACCTCGCCCCTGGCCGAGCGGTCGAGATCGATTCTGCGGGTCAGGTCGCCCTTGGCCACCGCGTCGATGACGTCGGCCGCGCCCGTCACGGGGCTGACCAGCGCGTCGATGAGGGCGTTGACGGACTCGACGTTCTCCGCCCACGACCCCACGCCGGGGCCTGGCGTCAGGCGCTCGCCGAAGCGCCCCTCCTTGACCACTTCCTTGCGCACCCGCGTCAGCTCGTTGCTGAGGTGCTCCCTGCGGTCGGCCACCTCGTTGAGCAGCAGCCGTATCTCGCTCAGTATCCCGGGTTGCGCGTAAGGGACCCGACGCCGGAAGTCGCCGTCGCGCCATGCGAAAAGTGTCTCGAGAACAGGGACGAGGTCGGACTCAGAGTACGTCCTCTCTTCCGCAGCAGGCGCGGTCCTGGCCGGTGTCATGGGGTCTCCTCCGCTCCCGGGGTGCCGCCGTGAGTGATGCAAGTCTGTCACGATGAGAAGCTCGTAGTCCTGTCCTTGGATTTACCCCAAGTCAATGGGAAGTGTGGTAAGCACGGATCGATGACTGCTTCTTCCCGGGCGGTTCTGGCGGCCACGTTCGCGCCAGGCGAGACCGCTGTACCCTCCGCGAGAAGGTTCACCCGTGAGGTGATGACGGCCTGGGCCGCCTCCTCTGTGCTGCTCGCGGCGGAACAGCTGGCCGATGAGCTGGCCGCCCAGGTCGCCGAGGCGCCCTTCGAGATCGTCTGGAAGCACTACGGCGACGCCGTACAGGTGGAGTTCAGGCAGCGGACCGCTCCCAACGGGGACCCGAAGGGCCCCTCCGTGGATGTCGAGGAATGGGGCATCACCTTCGCGGGCGATTCCCGTGTCCATTGGGCAAGGCTCACGCTACCTGGCTCGGCGGACCGAGCGGCAGCAGAGTGGGCCGAGGAAACCGCCAGAGGTCCGCACTGGCTCGGGTTCCTGGCCGATGCCAGCGATCTGCTGGCGGGCACGCTCGATCCCGACATGGTGCCGGCGATCATCGCGCAGATCGTCGTGCCGAGGCTGTCGTCGTGGTGCGCCGTCTACACCTCCGACACCGGGTCGGGGCCGCGCCGCCTGGCCTACCTGTGGCACGCCGACGAGGCGCGCATCGACGGGCTGCGCGACCAGCTGGCCGAGCTCGACGTGCCCGACAGTACCTCGGCGAGCCTGCAGCTGGCCGAATCCCAGGTGCTGGCCGTACCGCTGACCGCGCGCGGGCGCTCGCTGGGCGCGATGTGCCTGGGCCGCCCCGACAGGTTCCCCGACCAGAGCATCCAGTTCGCCGAGGACATCGCGCGCCGGGCCGCGCTCGCCATGGACAACGCCCGCCTGTACGCCCAGCAGGCTGCCGCCAACAGGGCGCTGCAGCGCAGCCTGCTCCCGCCGAACGAGCCCGAGGTGCCGGGCCTCGACTACGGCGTCGTCTACGAGCCCGCGGGCGAGGCCAACGAGGTCGGCGGCGACTTCTACGACCTGTTCAAGGCGGGCGACGAGTCGTGGCGGTTCGCGATCGGCGACGTCTGCGGCACCGGCCCCGAGGCCGCCGCGGTCACCGGCCTGGCCCGCCACACGCTGCGTCTGCTGGCCAGGGAGGGGTACGGCGTGGCCGCCGTCCTCGGCCGGCTCAACCAGGCCATCCTGGAGGAGGGCGAGCGCGCCAGGTTCCTCACGCTGCTCCACGGCGACATCACCCCCGCAGGGAGCGGCCTCGAGGTGCGGCTGGTCTCCGCCGGGCACCCCGAGGCGCTGCGGCTCAAGCCGAGCGGCGTCGTCGAGGCGGTCACCACCCCGCAGTCGCTGCTCGGCGTCTTCCCCGAGGTGGTGTTCGAGGCCGACACCATCCACCTCGACCCGGGCGACGTGCTGCTGGCGGTGACCGACGGCGTCACCGAGCGGCGCAGCGGCGGGCGCCTGCTCGACGACGACGGCGGCCTGGGCAAGCTGCTGGCCGAGTGCGCGGGCCTGTCGGCCAGGGCGGTCGCCGAGCGCATCCGCAGGGGAGCGGCCGACTTCGCACCCGAGCCGAGCGCCGACGACCTGGCGATCCTGGTCCTGCGCGCCCGCTAGTCGCGCTCGACTGTGTCTTCCAGCACGATCCGGCCGATGAGCGCGTACTTGTCCGGGTTGCGGGCCTTCAGGTAGAGGGCGGTCGCGGCCCCGAGGACGGCCAGGCCCAGCACGATCCACGGGATCGCGGTGAAGAACGTGCTCTTGGCCGCCTCGCCCGCCGCCGCCTCCTGGTTCTGGAACAGCAGCAGCACCACGTACGCCATGGCCAGCCCGCCCACCAGCGGCGCGAGCAGCGTGCGCCAGACGTTGGCCGTCTCGGGATGCTTCTTCCTGACGTGGAAGTAGCCGATGACGGAGAACGAGCAGAGGGTCTGCACGATGAGGATCGCCAGCGTGCCCAGGACGGCCAGCAGCGTGTAGATGTGGACGTAGGGGTCCATGTCGGCGAAGAAGAAGGCCAGGACCAGCACCACCGAGATGGCGCTCTGCGCGAACCCGGCGATGTGCGGCGAGCCGTGCCTGGGGTGGGTGGCGCCGAGGGTACGGCCGGTGCCGGGGATGAGGTTCTCCCTGCCGAGCGCGTAGAGATAGCGGGCGGCGCAGTTGTGGAAGGCCATCGAGCAGGCGAACGACCCGGTCAGGATGAGGATCTTGAACAGGCCGACGGCCCACGAGCCGAGCAGTTGCTCCGTGGGGTTGAAGAAGATCCCGGCGAACTCCTTGGCGGCGATCTCGGGCGCCTTCACGCCGTTGGCCGCGACCGTCATCCAGGAGACGAACGTGTAGAACAGGCCGATGCCGATCACCGAGACCAGCGTCGCGATTGGGATGATCTTCTTGGGTTCGCGCGACTCCTCGCCGTACATCGCGGTCGACTCGAAGCCGACCCACGACCAGAAGCACATGAACAGGCCGAGACCGACCGCGCCCGCCTGCAGGCCCGTGGTCTGGAAGGCGTTGGCGGGGTTGAGAGTGTCCGCCATGAGGCCGTCGGGGCCGCCGCCGTTGCCGAGCGTGACGACCGCGACCAGCCCGAGCATGAGGATCTCGGTGATCAGGAAGACGCCGAGGACCTTGGCCGTCAGGTTGATGTCGAAGTAGGTGAGGATCAGGTTCAGCGCCAGGCCGAGGAAGGCGAACCACAGCCAGTGGACGTCCACCCCGGCCAGGGACTTGACCGTGTCGTTGGCCGAGTAGGCGAAGAAGCCGATGATCGAGGCCTCGAAGACCACGTAGGCCATGGTGGCCAGCAGGCCCGACACCATGCCGACGACCTGGCCGAGGCCGTGGGAGATGTAGCCGTAGAAGGCGCCGGCCGCGGTGATGTGCTTCGACATCGCCGTGTAGCCCACCGAGAAGATGGTGAGTACGGCGGTGGCGAATAAGTAGCCCGCGGGGACGCCCAGGCCGTTGCCGAACCCGACGACGATGGGGACGTTGCCGGTCATGGCGGTGATGGGGGCGGCGGTCGCGACCGCCATGAAGATGACGCCGACGAGACCGACGGCGTCCTTCTTCAGGCGGCTGACGCCGGGGGTTCCGGTGGTGGTACGCACAGATACGCGCCCTTCGGCTGGGGGAGTGGCGCGATGGTGGCAGCGGCCGAGGGTGACATGCAAGCTGGCGGACGGGCCAACGTCTTACGGTGTGTCGGTCGTGATCCCGTGCTTGCGGATGAAGGTGAGCTTGGTCGCCATCTGGTCGATGCGTTCGGCGACGACCAGCGCGCCGCGGCCCGCGTCGTAGTAGTGGACCTCGTGCTCGTGGCCCAGCTCGGCCAGGCGGCTCACGTACGCCTCGAGCTGCCGCAGCGGCGAGCGCGAGTCGTTGACCCCGGCGAGGATCAGCACCGGCCGCTCGACCCGCTCGACGTAGGTGATCGGCGAGCTGTCGCGGTAGCGCTCAGGCTGCTCGTCGGGGGAGCCGCCGAACAGCGAGCGCTGGTAGGCGCGCAGGCCCTCGACGTGGTCCTCGTAGGCGGTGACGTGGCAGGCGATCGGGGCCGCCGCGATGCCCGCCGCCCACAGCTTGGGCTGGAGGCCGAGGCCGAGCAGCGTGAGGTAGCCGCCCCACGAGGTGCCCGCCAGCACGGTCCTGTCCTGGTCGACGATGCCCTGGGCGATCACCCACTCCCTGACCGCCGCCACGTCGGCCAGCTCGATGTGGCCCACCTCGCCGTGCAGCGCGTCACGCCAGGCCGTGCCGTAGCCGCTCGATCCCCGGTAGTTGACGCGCACGACCGCGAAGCCCGCGTCGACCCAGGCGGCGACCTCGGGGGAGAAGGTGTCGGAGTCGTGCAGGTGCGGGCCGCTGTGCAGGAGGAAGACGGCGGGGAAGGGGGCCGAGCCGATCTCGGGCCTGGAGACGAGCGCGTGGATGCGACCGCCGGGCCCTGGGACGTCGATGTCCTCCGCGGGGACGCTGGTCGGGGCTGCGGGGCCGATCGCGTTCATCACGACGTGGCCGCTGCTCGACCTGATCACCGGCGGGCGGGAGCCGCTCGACCAGGAGTACTCCACGTGGCCGCCGGGCCTGGGCCTGGCCTCCTCGATCACGCCGTGGGGCGTGTCGATCAGCGTCAGGCCGCCGCCGCCGAGGTCGTAGCGGTGAAGGTAGGTGCGGGCGCGATCCTCCCTGGTGATCAGCAGGGCCCTGCCGTCGTCGTACCACTCGGCGGTCAGCTCGCCCGGGTCCTTCAGCCAGATCTCGCGCTGCTCGCCGGTCTTCGGGTCCCAGACCAGCGGCTCGTGGCGCTGGCGGCGTTCGTGCAGGGTGAGCAGGCGGCGGTCGCCGGAGATGGGGCCGAAGCGCAGGCCGAGCACGCCCTTGCCGGGGCCGTCGTGCAGTTCGCCGACGACGTCGCCGCACTGCTTGAGCACGCGCAGCGCGGGGTGCCGGAAGTCGCCGTGTTCGCTGTGGTTGAGGGCGATGAGCTCGCCGTCGAGCGACATGTCGGTGACCCAGGCGGCCTCGGAGTGCTCGTAGAGCGGGCGGGTGAGCTCGCCTGGCCGTACGAGGTGGACGGTGAACGTGCCCGCGCGGGCCAGGCTGACGGCCGCGACGCCGGTGGCCGACAGCGCGATGCCGCCAGGCTCGCTGGGCGGCAGGTCGGGGGCGATGATCTCGTGCTCGCCGCCGACGAAGCGCTGGCGCATCCAGACGCCGAGCTCGTCGCGCTCGCCGCCGGCGAACCAGTAGATCCAGTTTCCTGTGGGGTCGAGGGCGGCGTGGGCGGTGCCGTACGGCTGGTCGGTGACCTGGCGGGTGATGCCGGTGGTACGGTCCCACGCGTAGATTTCCCACACGCCCGAGGCGTTCGAGCGGTAGAGGGAACGGTTCGGGGCCTGGCGCGCCCACACGGGCAGCGTCATGCTGGGCGCCCGGAACCTGGCCTGCCAGCGTTCCTCCGCCTTCATCCGCCGCCTCCCCCTCCTCAGTTGCCGTCCAGTATTGCGTCTGGGCCGTCGAAATACCTGAGGAATGTGAGGGAATTTCGGACTAAATGCCCCATCTGTAACACGAGTCCCTGATGTCCGTCAAGGAATGGCCCTTGAATGCGCGAAGACAGATAGGCGAAAACTTGCGATTGCGGGTCGCCATTCCGGAAATTTCCGGATTTGGTGGGTGAGGTGGTCGTGGTCCTTGTGCCACGCGCTCGGCCCCATGCCCACCACCAGGGCCACATCCTCCCGCGTCAGCTCCATCTCGAACCTCACCTCCCGCCTGTCCGTCTCCGCGAAGCCCCTCAGACTCTCGGCGACCCGGTGCTCCTTCGCCTCGTCCACCGACAGCAGGCCCAACTCTCGCACCAATGGGCTGAGATGGTCGCCTGCCGGAGTGACGACGATGAGGTGGCCGCCCGGTCGCATGATTCTGGCGAACTCGGCGCCGTTGCGCGGCGCGAACACGTTCATCACCACGTCGGCGACGGCGTCGGCGACCGGCAGTGGCTTCCACACGTCCGCCACGAACGCTCCCACGCGCTCGTGCGCCCGCGCCGCCCGCTTCACCGCGTGCTTGGAGATGTCGAACGCCAGGCCGGTCGCCGTCGGCACGGCGTCGAGCACGGCCGCGGTGTAGTAGCCCGTCCCTGCCCCGGCGTCCACGACCACGGGGCGTTCTGTCGTCGGCGGGATCACGGTGCCGACCGTCTCGGCGAGCGCGCGGGCCAGCGGCGCGTAGTGCCCGGCCGCCAGGAAGTCCGCCCTGGCCGCCACCATCGCGGGACTGTCGGCCGTCCCAGGCGCCTGCGAACCGGTCAGCAGGCTCACGTAGCCCTGTCTGGCCACGTCGAACGCGTGCCCCCGCCCGCAGCGCACCCCTTCCGCGCCGAGCCGCAGCCCGTCATGGCAGACCGGGCAGCGGAGGTGTTCGACGATGTCAGCCAGCATCCCCCCATCATGGCGGTGGCCCGCTCCTGGCGCGGTACGGCAGACGTGAATCATGGTCTTCCCTGGGGAGTCGAAGGAGGCCGAGATCTACGTGAAGGTGAACCGCTGGCTGTGGGCCGCCGCCCTGGCCTGGGCGCTCGGGGTGCTGGCCTGGCGGGAGTTCACCTGGCCCGAAAGCGGAGTCGCGGAAACCGTAGAGAGCGGCGACATCTACGGCATGGTCCAGCAGTTCTCCGGGGGAGAGCGAATGCGCTTCAGGGCCTGGATGGCCGATCTCGAGATTCTGCTCGTGCTGGGCGCGGTGCCGTACGTGCTGGTGGGTTACGTCCTGCCGCGCGGGGCCGCGAGGGTGCTCGCCGTCGTCCTCGCAGTGATGACCGTGGCCGTGCCGCTCGCCGTCGGCTGGGAGTGGGCGTGGCACGGCGACTACCTCAACGTGGTCTCCGCGGCGCTGATGCTGGCGGCGACGCGGGCGCGTCCGGGGGTCACGCTGCGGCGAGGGTGAGGAAGGCGGCGTTGGACGGGGTCTCGCGGAGGCGGCCGACCAGCAGTTCCATGCCCTGCTGCTTGTCGAGCCCGCCGAGCATGCGGCGCAGCCGCCACACCACCTGCCGCTCGTCCGGGTGGAGGAGGATCTCCTCGCGGCGCGTGCTGGAGGCCTCGAGGTCGACGGCGGGGAACAGGCGGCGCTCGGCCAGGGCGCGGCTGAGCCGCAGTTCCATGTTCCCGGTGCCCTTGAACTCCTCGAACAGCGAGTCGTCCATGCGCGAGCCCGTCTCGACGAGCGCGGTGGCCAGGATGGTCAGCGAGCCGCCGTCCTGGACGTTGCGGGCGGCGCCGAAGAACCGCTTGGGCGGGTAAATGGCTCCGGCGTCGATGCCGCCCGACAGGACGCGCCCGCCGGCGGGCGCGAGGTTGTTGTAGGCGCGGCCGAGCCTGGTGAGCGAGTCGAGCAGCAGGACGACGTCACGTCCCTGCTCGACCAGGCGCTTGGCGCGTTCGAGCGCCAGCTCGGCGACCGCGGCGTGCTCCTTGTCCGGCCGGTCGAAGGTGGAGGCGGCGACCTCGCCCGCGATGGTCCGGCGCATCTCGGTGACCTCTTCGGGCCGTTCGCCGACCAGGACGACCATGAGGTGCACGTCGGGGTGGTTGCGGGAGACGGCCGCGGCCAGCGCCTGCAGGACCATGGTCTTGCCCGCCTTGGGCGGGGCGACGATCAGGCCGCGCTGGCCCTTGCCGATGGGCGCGATCAGGTCGACGACCCTGGTGGTCAGCGACTCCGTCTCGATGGACAGGCGCTCGCTGGGATGGATGGGGGTCAGATCGGCGAAGTGGGGGCGGTCACGCCATGCGGCGCTGCCGTTCACCTGCTCGACGGAGACGAGCTTGGCGCCCGCGACCGTGGCGGTCACCTGGTCGCCGGCGCGCAGGCCAAGTTGCTTGACTCGGTCCAGCGGCAGCCGTACGTCGTCGGGGCTGTGCCGGTAGCCGGCGGGGCGCAGGAACGCGCTCTTGTCGCGCACCTCCAGCAGGCCGGTGACCTGCCGGGCGGGTGCGGTGGTGCGGGGATGGGGGATGGTCTGGACAGACATGATGAAACCCTCCTTGAGGGCACGCCTGAAAACACAGGCGGTGAGTGAAAAACGGGGGCGGGCCTCAGAACGGGCCCTTCGTGGAAGTCAGCGGAGCTGGAGACGCTCAACGCTGGTTCGCAAGATATCACGGCAAACGCGAAGCGCAAGATTTCTATTCCGCCGCTCCGCAATCTGTCAAGCGGTCTGCAGGGCCGCTGCAATCGGTGAAGGCTTTCATGGAGTCGCGAGTTCCAAGGGGGATGTCATGAGAAAGACCCAGTGCCCGACGTGCCACACCGCCCTCGACGAGGGTCCGATCATGTACCGCTGCGCGCGCTGCCACCGCGCCGTCTTCGCCGCCGATCTGGAGAACGAGTACGTTCCCCAGCTAGCGTTGACGGATGCCGCATAAGTCAAGAATCGTGGCCGATGTCGAGATCACCCCGCTGTGTGATGCCATCGGCCCGATGGGCCCCCCGCTGCGCCTGCCGTTCCTCGAAACCTTCCTCGGCGCGGAGGTGGACGAGGGCGAGTGGATCCTCCACTTCCACTGCTTCGTCCTGCGCGACCGCAAGGGCCACGTGACCCTGGTCGACACCGGTATCGGGCCCACCTCCAGTTGGGCCCCCGCCCCAGGAGCGCTCCTGAGCGAACTGGCCGCCACGGGGCTCACGCCCGGCGACGTCGACACACTGATCATCACCCACCTGCACAGCGACCACTTCGGCGGCACGATCGCCGACGGCCAGCCGGTGTTTCCCAACGCGCGCCATATCGTCCAGCGCGCCGAGATCGAGGCGGCCTCCGTCCTCGACCCGGTCAGGGAGCTGCTGGACGTCGTCGACGGCGACGCGGAGGTCGCCCCCGGTGTCGTCGTACGGCTGACGCCCGGCCACACCCCCGGACACCAGGCAGTCGAGGTGGGCGACTTCACCATGGCAGGCGACGTCCTGCACCACCCCGTGCAGCTCGCCGACCCGACGATCCGCTACGTCTACGACGGCGACTCCGACCTGGCCGCCAAGACCCGGCTCGACCTAGTCGGCAGACTGCGCGCGGAGGGCCGGCTGCTGGGCACCTCCCACTTCCCCGAGCCCTTCGTCGAGCTGGGCTAGCAGCCTGCGGGCCTTGGCCCGGTACCTCAGCACCTGCACCACGCCGAGCAGCCAGACCGGGTACTGCACGGCCATCGCCCAGTGGTAGTCGCCGGTCAGGTCCATCGTCACGCCGATCAGCGCGATCACCGACATCGAGGCCAGGAAGCCCCCGCCGTTCACGATGCCGGTGGCCGCGCCGATGCGGCCCGCCGGGTTGAACGTCCTGGCGTAGTCGAAGCCGATCATGGAGCCGGGGCCGTTCGTGGCCAGCACGACGACCAGCACCACCAGCAGCCACAGCGGCGCCGTGCCGCCCGGCCACAGCAGCACCGCCGTCCACGCGGTCGCGGTGGCGCCCGTGACGCCCAGCACCAGCCACGACCTGCGCAGCGGGAAGCGGCCCGCCAGGTAGCCGAGGACCGGGCCGCACAGCATGCCGGCGGCGGTCAGCGTCGACAGCAGCACGCCCGCCGTCGCCGGGGCCAGGCCCTGACCCTGCACCAGGTACGGGTAGCCCCACAGCAGCAGGAACGCCGCGGCCGAGCACTGGGTGGCGGCGTGGGTCCACATGCCGAGCCTGGTGCCCGGCTGCATCCACGCGGCCTTGAGCCCGGGTTCGGGGCGCTCGGCGGAGGGGCGTCCGTCGCGCAGGACGGCGGCGACGAGGATGGTGGCCAGCACGCCGAGCCCGGCGGCGCCGAGGAAGGTCGGCGTCCAGCCGTACGTGTGGAGGGAGCCGATGATCGGCACGGTGGAGGCGATCGCGCCGAACTGGCCGAGAAGGCCGGTGAGCTGGACGATCACCGGGTTGCGGCGGGCCGGGAAGGAGAGGTTGACCAGCCTGATCACGCTGATGAACGTCATCGCGTCGCCCGCGCCCACCAGCGTCCTGGCGGCCAGGCCGAGCAGCAGGTCGTCTGCGAAGGCGAAGACGACCTGGCCGCACGACATGACCAGCGCCCCGACGAGCAGCATGCGCTTGGAGCCGAGCCGGTCGACCAGCACGCCCACGGGGATCTGCATGACGGCGTAGACGAGGAGCTGGAGCATCGCGAGAGTCGCCAGGCCCGACGCACCGAGTTCCAGGCGGGCCGCGGCCTCCAGGCTGGCGACACCGAGGGACTGGCGGTGGAAGACCGCCACGAAGTAGGCCAGGACGCCCGTCATCCAGAAGAGCAACGCGCGGCGAGTCATGGGGACAAATCCTACCTTATTCATAGGATGTTCCCATCACCGGGACCATTGGGCGGGAGGTAGGTTGATCGGGTGAGCGTGGACATGGAGTTCTGGCAGTCGCTGAACAAGGTGCTCGCCGGCGCGGGCGCCTACATCACCGACCCGCGGGGCAGGACACTGCTGGTCAAGCCCAACTACCGCGACCACTGGGGGTTCGCGGGCGGCCACGTCGACGAGGGCGAGGACCCCGCGCAGGCCTGCGCCCGCGAGGTCGTCGAGGAGCTCGGCATCACGCTACCCGTCGGCGACCTGCTGGTCGTCCAGTGGGTCGGCCCGCTCGACACCCGGCCGCACCCGCTGGTCAACTTCCTGTTCGACTGCGGCACCATCCCCGCTGACACCCCCATCACCCTGCAGACGGAGGAGCTCGACGACTACGGCTTCTTCACCGAGGAGGAGGCCAGGCGGCTGCTCCCGCCGTGGGCGGGCGACCGGGTGCCCGCCGCGGCGGCCGCCAGGGCCAGCGGCTGGAGCCGCTACCTCCCCCCGGTCAGCGCGGGCTGATCCGACAGCAGGGCCGCCGGCAGCGTCACCGACGCCGTGATCCCCCCGTACGGCGAGGGCCGCAGCCGCGCCCTGATCCCGTGCCTGGCCGCGAGCCTGGCCACCACGAACAGCCCGATCCTGTCGCTCTCGGCCAGGTCGAACTCCGGCGGCTCGGCCAGCCTCGCGTTGAGCTGGCCCAGCTCGGCCTCGGGCAGCCCGAGCCCCCGGTCCTCGATGTCGACCTGCAGCCCCTCGGCCACGCGGTGCGCCCGCACGTCCACCCTGGTCAGCGGGGGCGAGAACAGGGTGGCGTTCTCGACCAGCTCGGCCAGCAGGTGCACGACGTCGGTCACGACCGGACCCGCTATCGCCAGCGCGGGCGGCTGCGCCACCTCGACCCTGGCGTACTCCTCGACCTCGGCCACGGCGGCGCGGAGCACGTCCACGGCGGCCACCGGGTTGCGCCAGCCGCGCCCCGGCGTCTGGTCCGACAGGATGATCAGGCTCTCGGCGTGCCTGCGCATGCGGGTGGTGAGGTGGTCGAGCTTGAACAGGTCGGCGAGGATGGCGGGGTCCTCGGCGCGCCGTTCCATGCCGTCCAGTTGGCGGAGTTGGCGGTGCAGCAACGACTGGTTGCGCCTGGCCAGGCTGACGAAGACCCTGCGCACGCCGTCACGCAGCTCGGCCTGGTCGACGGCCGCCTCGACCGCCGTGGCCTGGACGGAGTTGAACGCGTGGACGATGTCGCGCACCTCGTTGGTCTGCGCGCCGGTGTCGAGCGGTTCGACCTCGGGCTTGGCGCCGCCCTTGCGCAGGTGCTCGACGACACCGGCCAGCCGTACCTCGGAGAAGTGGGCCGCGGCGTCGCGCAGGCCCGCCAGCTCGCGGACCAGCCTGCCGCGGAAGCGCAGGGAGAGCACGACGGAGGCGACGACGGCGATCAGGCCGACGCCGCCGGCGATGCCGATCTTGATCAGGATGGCCGTGGCGGTCGGGTTGACCCGGTCGACCAGGCTCTGGACGGCCTCGTCCTGGTTGCGTTCGACGGCCGCGGCCAGCTTGTCGCCGCGTGCCAGCCACGCGCCGGCGGTGGCGGGCAGCCCGTTGGCGGTGGCCTGGCCGCGGATGGCGTCCTCGATCGCGATGAAGTCGCGGTAGCCGGCGGAGCCGGTCAGCTGCTGGTATGCGGCGGCGACCTCGGGGTCGAGGTGTGTGAGTGCCTGGGCGTGCAGGAGGCGGCGGGTGGCCGACATCTCGGTGAACAGCGCCCTGTCGGCCGGGCCCACCTCGCGGGCCTCCAGGAAATGCACGATCATCGCCCGCTCCCTGGACAGGAGCTCCTTGGCCTCGCCGAGCATGGTGACGGACCTGGCCAGCCGGTAGAGGGCCATGTCGGGCACCAGGATCATCTGGTCGTACATGCGGAAGGAGGCGTCCACGATGTCGCTGTAGGTGGTGATCACCTGGATGGTGTCGATCGAGCGGGCGTCGATGCCTCTGCGTACTTCGGGGATGCGGTCGAGCTCGCCGTTCAGCACCTTGAGCTGGGCGGTCATCTCCGGCGACTTGTTCTCCTGCAGGCTGGCGCGCCTGCGGAAGGCCGACACGGCCGTGTCGGTCCTGCTGCGCTGGTTGATGAGCTCCCTGTACGGCTTGGCGGAGGTGAGGAACTCGGCCGAGGCCAGCCGTTCGCGCTGGAGCTGGATGTTGATCTGCTCCGAGGGATCGGCCAGGTTGCTGACCAGGTTGTTGATCTCCAGAAGGCGCAGCCCGTCGCCGCCGGTCAGCGTGGCCGCGAACGCCCAGAGCCCGACCAGTGACACCAGCGGGACGGACAGCAGGACGAGCAGCTTGAGCGCGATGGGACGCCCGGGGCGGGTGAAGCGCCGTTTCATGGTGAGATCGTCTCAGATCACACCCCTTTTGGGAGGTTTCCCGTGCGCTTGCCCCGATCAATGTCCGGTTGGACGATCGCCGTCTTCGGCTTCCTGGCCTTCGCCCTGGGGCTTTTCGGGCTGATCAGGCCGGACGATCTCCTGGGATTGCTGGGGTTCCAGGTGGTCGAGGTGCGCGGTCCCGGCGACTACACCAAGGTGTATCTGGCGGCCTCGTCGATGGCCGCGGTCAACATGGGGGTCTACTACCTGCTGGCCGCGGCCTCCGACTGGACGCCGTTCTTCCGGTGGACCGTCCCGTTCAGGCTGCTGACGTGCGCGGTGTTCACCACCCTGGTGGTGACCGGCGCCGCGCCCGCGGAGTTCGTCGGGGTGGGGCTGTGGGAGGGGCTCGGCGCCCTGGTCACCGGCCTCGCGCTGTGGCGCGAGGGCAAGCTGGTTCAGCGCTCGTCCGAACGGCGACCCGCGACCAGGTGATCGTCGGGGTGCGGCGCCTGGCGGGGGACCGCATGCGGCTCGGTGGCGGCGTCGGTGCTCTTGTCGGTGTCATGCAGCTTGCGTTCGAGCGCCCGCTTCTCGTCCTCCAGCCTGGCGACCCGGTCGTTCGCGTGGACCCGCGCCTCCCGCAGCTTGCGGCGGTGCAGGACCGACCGGCGCGAACCCGAGCCGATCATCGACAGGCCGAGGAGCAGGACTCCGGCGGTCGCCGCGCCGACCAGGAACATCTCCAGGTGCGACGGCTCGAAGGTGTAGCCGAACAGGGTGTAGGTGGAATCGGGCTCCATCGCGACCAGGTAGATGGCCGCGGCTGCGATCAGGACCAGGATCAGACCCAACACGATCATTGAGCTCACCTTTCTTCAGGGACGCGCCCCCCTCTGCCCCGGAAAGATGGACTCATGCGACCAGATGCGGGCCAGGTGCTCCACTTCTCCGAGGATCCGACGATCAGAAGGTTCGTCCCCCACGTCGCGAAGACCTCGCGCCAGAGCGCCCCGTACGTGTGGGCGGTCGACGCCGACCGCTGCCCCGACTACTGGTTTCCGCGCCAGTGCCCGCGCGCCATGGCCTGGAAGGGGCCGGCCACGCGGGCGGAGGACGCCGAGCGCATCCTCGGCGCCGGCTGCGGCGAGCGCGTGCACGCCATCGAGTACGGCTGGCTCAGGTCGATGATGGACGTGCGGTTGTACGCCTACCGGCTGCCGGCCGCCGTCTTCGTCCCGATAGGCCAGCCCCCGCACGCCATGGTCGCCGAGGTGCCGGTGGAGCCGCTCGGGCCGCCCGAGCCGGTCTCCGACCTGTTCGAGCTGCACGAGGAGGCCGGGATCCAGTTGCGTGTGCTGGACAACCTCTGGCCGTTCTGGAACCAGGTCACGGCCTGCACGATGGAGTTCAGCGGAATCCGGCTGAGGAACGCCCGGCGACCGGCGAGCTGACCCGTCGGTCACTGGGTGACGCACGGGTCGAACAGGTCACCCTTCAGGACGGGAGCGGCTTTTCCCCGCTCACGCCAGATCGTCTTGAGCACGCGCCATCCGTCGCGGACGGCGTGGAGGTTGCTGGCCCCGTGGATCCTGGACCGCTCGTGGCTGGGCACCTCGCGGATGTCCAGCCCCGCCTTGGCGGCCCTGACGTTCATCTGCGTCTCGATCTCGAAACCGTCGCAATCGAGCGCCATGGCGTCCAGGTGCTTGGCCCAGAAGGCGTTGTAGCCGTAGCAGAGGTCGGTGTAGCCGGTGCCGTACATGCGGTTGGTGATGAAGGTCAGCACCCGGTTGCCGAGGGAGCGGACCGGGCTGATGTCGTCCGAGCCGCCGCCCTCGATGTAGCGGGAACCCTTGGCGAAGTCCGCGCCGTCGACCAGCGCCTTGACGAACAGGGCGATCTCCCGGCCGTCGGTCGAGCCGTCGGCGTCGATCATGACGATGATGTCGCCCTTGGCGGCGGCGAACCCCTCGGTGAGCGCGTTGCCCTTGCCGCGCCTCGTCTGCGTCACCACCCGCAGATCGGGGCGCAGCCGCCGGGCCACGGCCACCGTGTCGTCGGTGGAGTTGCCGTCGACCAGGATCACTTCGTCGATCCAGGTGGGCAGGGTCGCGAAGACATGTGGCAGGTTGTCGGCTTCGTTGAGTGCGGGGACCACCACAGTGACGCTCGCGGCGAAGGGGGTGCTGTTCATGTGTCCAAGGTCCACGATCTCACCTGCAACTCGCTTGACATCCCCTTGCAGCTGGTGATGATCTACGGCATTTCGGCTGAATTCCCGTATTTTTGGGGCTTGCGGTGACCTGCGGGATCAGCTTTTTCGCTCGTTCCAGAGCCCGATTGGTAATGATCCACTTGCCGATCCTTGACTTTCTGGCCGAAATATGTATGGAATCACTGCCGAGTGGCGGTGGCCCAGCGGTCCAGGAGGGTCGCGGCGGCGCCGGAGTCGATCGCGGCGCACGCCCGGCCGTAGGCCGCCGCCAGCCCCGGCACCCCCTCCCGCCCCGCGGCCACCAGCGCGGCGGCGGCGTTCAGGCACACGATGTCGCGCACGGGACCCCGGCGGCCGTCCAGCACCTCCCGCGCCACCCTGGCGTTGTGCGCCGCGTCCGCGCCCCTCAGATCGCCCACATCCGCCCTGGGAATCCCCAGCGACAGCGGGTCGAAGCGAGTCTCTGTGACCGCCCCGTCCCTGACGTCCCAGATCGTGGAAGGGCCCGTCGTGGTCAGCTCGTCCAGTCCGTCGTCGCCCCTGAACACCAGCGACGAGCACCCGCGGGCCGCCAGCACCCCCGCGATCACCGGCGCCATCCGGGCATGGAACACCCCGACCGCCTGCGCCGCGGGCCTGGCGGGGTTGACCAGCGGCCCGAGGAAGTTGAACACCGTCGGCACGCCCAGCTCCCTCCTCGGCCCCGAGGTGTGCCGGAAGGCCGGGTGGTAGTGCGGGGCGAACAAAAACGTGATGCCCACCTCCGCCGCGACCCTGGCCGCCGCCGCGGGCGACAGGTCGATGACGACGCCGAGCGCCTCCAGCACGTCGGCGGCGCCCGAGGACGACGTGGCCGCCCTGCCGCCGTGCTTGACGACTCTGGCGCCCGCCGCCGCGGCGACGATCGCGGCCATCGTGGAGATGTTCACGGTGTGGGCCTGGTCGCCGCCGGTGCCGACGAGATCGACGGCGTCCGAGGGGATCTCCAGCCGGGGCGCGCCGCCGAGCAGCGCCGCGGCCAGCCCCGACACCTCCTCGACCGTCTCGCCCTTGGCGCGCAACGCGAGGGCGAGCCCGGCGATCTGCGCGTCGGTCGCCGCGCCCGCCATGATCTGTTCCATGGCCCAGGCGGTGTCCTGCTCGCGCAGCGAACCACCGTCGAGCAGCGTGCCGAGAAGAGCGGGCCAGGTCGTCATGGGAGCCTCCGGTCGTGGGTGACGAGGAGGCCAAGCCGTCGATGACCACCTCGCGAGGGGCGGTCATCGGACATCGCGCGTGAGCCGCCTAGGAGACGGGCCACCAGAAACGCGCGATCATGGACGACATGCTATCGGACGAGGTGGGCCGCGTGGAGCTGAGGCGAATCTTCGACGAGGACGCGCTCCTCTACGACAGGGCCAGACCCGGTTACCCCGCCGAGCTGTTCACACGCATTCCCGTGGGGTCGCGCGTGCTGGAGATCGGCTGCGGCACCGGCCAGGCCACCCGCGGCCTGCTCGCGCGCGGCTGCCGCGTCACCGCGGTCGAGCTCGGGCCCTCGCTGGCCGCGCTCGCGCGGGAGCGCATGCCGTCCGTGGAGGTGGTCAACGCCGACTTCGAGACCTGGCTGCCTGCCGAGCCGTACGACGTGGTGTTCGCGGCCACCGCCTTCCACTGGCTCGACCCGGCGACGAGGGTGGCGAAGGCGAGGGCCGCGCTCCGCCCCGGCGGCATGCTCGCCACCGTCGCCACGCACCATGTGGCGGGCGGCACCGAGGCGTTCTTCGCCGAGGTCCAGGAGTGCTACGAGCGGTTCGACCCCGCCACCCCGCCCGACCTGCGCCTGTCGCCCGCCTCCGCCATCCCGCACGACGGGGAACCGATGCCCGGCTTCGCCGCGCCCGCGTTCGAGCGCTGGGAGTGGGAGCTGACCTACACCACCGAGACCTATCTGGACCTGCTGTCCACCTACTCGAACCACCGCGCGCTGCCCGCCCGCGCGGACCTGCTAGCGTGCATCGGCTCGCTCATCACCACCAGGTACGGCGGGCAGGTCGTCAAGCGCTACCTCACCGAGTTGCGCACCGCCACGGCGAAAGACGGCTGAGGCGGTCGGCGCCTTTCCCGCGTATCCCAAGGCAGAGCCCGCGTATCCCAGACAGAGACGGAAACACGAGAGGAGTTTTGCTCCCGGCGATCAGAAGCCGCGGGGGCCGCCAGGATTAGACTCCCCTTGAATCCCTGCAGGGTTTTTGAAATGGATCAGACATGGACAAAGAGGCCACAGCGGTGATCTCGGGCGTCGTGGATGTACGTGACGTCCCGCTGAGCAGTCTGTGTGAGGACGACCCGTGCGACACCGAGCTGGCCGGAATGCTGCGCCGTGTCGTCCCCGATACCCCCAGAGTCTCCGTGGCGGCGTTCAACTCCTCCATCTGACGGGAGGCGGCGATGGTGCCGTTCCGCCAGTTCGTGATCAAGGTCCACAGCCGGTGCGACCTGGCCTGCGACCACTGCTACGTGTACGAGCACGCCGACCAGAGCTGGCGACGACGGCCCAAGGTGATGTCGAGGGAGACGATCGCCTGGACCGCGCTGCGCATCGCCGAACACGTCAAGAGCCACGCCCTCGACCAGGTCACGGTCGTGCTCCACGGCGGTGAGCCGCTCCTGGCCGGGCCCGACAGGCTGCGGGCCGTCATCGAGGCGATCGAGGCGGCGCTGGCCGGAGCGTGCCGTCTCGACCTGCGCATCCACACCAACGGGCTGCTGCTCGACGACGACTTCCTCGACCTGTTCGAGGAGAAGGGCGTCAAGGTGGGGGTCTCGCTCGACGGCGACCGCGCGGCCCACGACCGCCACCGGCGCTACGCGGACGGCAGGGGCAGCCACGCCAGGGTGCTCGGCAGCCTGGCTCTGCTGCGGCGGCGTCCGCACCTGTACGCGGGGCTGCTGTGCACGGTCGACGTGGCCAACGACCCGATCGCCGTCTACGAGGCGCTGGTCGAGCAGGCGCCGCCGCGGGTCGACTTCCTGCTCAAGCACGCCACCTGGGACGAGCCCCCGGACAGCGGGGTGGGCGACTGGCTGACCGCCGTCTTCGACAGGTGGGTGGCCGACGGCAGGCCGATGGCCGTGCGGCTGTTCGACTCGATCGAGTCGACGTCGCGGGGCGGGCCCAGCCTGACCGAGGCGCTCGGCCTGGAGCCCAGCGACCTGGTGGTCATCGAGACCGACGGCGCCTACGAGCAGGTCGACTCGTTGAAGGCGGCCTACGACGGTGCGCCGGAGACCGGGCTCGACGTGTTCGGCCAGCCCCTCGACGAGGTGGCGCGGCATCCGGGGATCGTGGCGCGGCAGCGCGGGATCGACGGGCTCGCCGAGAGCTGCAGGAGGTGCCCGGTCGTCGACAGTTGCGGCGGCGGGCTCTATCCGCATCGCTACCGGGAGGGGAGCTTCGTCAACCCCAGCGTCTACTGCGCCGACCTGCTCAAGCTGATCACCCACGTGCGAGCGCGGGCTGGGGGGCGGCGGAGCCGTACAGACGAGGAGGCGTCGACAGGGGCGCGGCTGCGCCGTACGCACGCGTTGACGTCGGGGCAGCTCGGCGAGCTGGCCGCGGGGCACGGGAGCGCGGAGGCGGTGGCGGCGCTGGCCGCCGGGCAGGCCAGCCTGCGCAGGCTGGCGCTGACGAGGGCCGCCGCGCCCGGCCCCGCCTGGCGGCTGCTGACCGGGCTCGACGAGGAGCATCCCGCCGCGCTGGGCGCCGTCCTCGACCACCCCTACGTGCGGGCCTGGGCGGTCGGCAGGATCGCCGGTACGGTGGGCCCCGCCCACCTCGGCAACCTCGCCGCGGCGGCGGCGGTCAGGGCGGGCATCACGGCCGAGGTCGAGGTCGAGGTCCGCGACGGCATCGCCTGCCTGCCGGGGCTCGGCGCGCTCACCGGTATGAGCGACGCCCTGGTGCGTGTCGCAGGCGGCGGCGCCGAGGCGGAGGGGGCGACGTGGGAGCCGCTGCGGCGGCTCACGGCCGAAGGCGTCGACGTGGCGCTGGAGGACCTCGACCCCTACCGCGACTGCCACCAGTGGACCCCCGCCTCCCGGCTGACCGGCGAGCAGGCGGCGGCGTGGCAGGAGCGGTTCGCCGCGGCCGTCGAGGTGATCGGGCGCGAGCATCCCGCCTACCTGCCCGCGATCAGGGCGGGCCTGACCACCCTGACCCCGCTCGACCCCGCCGCCGGCACCACGAGCTCGGCCGCCAGGCAGGCGTTCGGCGCGATCGCCACGACGCTGCCCCCCGACCCCGAGACGCTCGCGCTGCTGCTCATGCACGAGTTCCAGCACGTGAAGCTGGGCGGGGTGCTCGACCTGTTCGACCTGTTCGACGATCGGGACACGCGGCTCTTCTACGCCCCGTGGCGCGACGACCCGCGCCCGCTGGAGGGGCTGCTGCAGGGCGCCTACGCGCACCTGGCCGTCACCGACTTCTGGCGCGGACGCGACCCGCTGGCCTTCGCCCGATGGCGCGCGGACACCGCCATGGCCGTCGAGACCCTGCTCGGCGCGGGCACGCTCACCCCGCTGGGCGCGGCGTTCGTGGCGGGCATGCGGGCGGCCGTCATACCGTGGCTGGACGAGCCGGTGCCCGAGGAGGCCGAGCGCGCGGCACAGGCGGCGCGGGCGGCGCACCGAAGCAGGTACGGATGACGGGGCGGGAGCTGTGCGTCCAGCTCAGGCGGCTGGGCGTGGCCCCGGGGCAGGTGCTGCTCGTCCACAGCTCGCTCAGCAGGGTCGGCGAGGTCGCGGCGGCGACGGCGGCGTGGGCGTTGCGCGAGGTGGTCGGCCAGGAGGGCACGCTCGTGGTGCCCACGCAGACGGCCGGCAACTCCGACACCTCCCGCGAGCACCTGGAGCGGATCGCGGGCATGACCCGCGCACAGGTCGCCGCCTTCCGCGCGGCGATGCCCCCCTTCGACCCCCTCACCACCCCCTCCACCGGCATGGGACGGCTCGCCGAGCACATCAGGACCACCGAGGGCGCCGTGCGCAGCGCCCACCCGCAGACCTCGTTCGCCGCGCTGGGCCCGATGGCCGCCAAGCTGATGGACGACCACGCCCGCGACTGCCACCTCGGGGAGCGGTCGCCGCTGGCCAGGCTCTACGCGGCGAACGCGTGGATCCTGCTCATGGGCGTCGGCTACACCTCGTGCACGGCGCTGCACCTGGCCGAGTACCGCCGCCCCGACCCGCCGGTCAGGACCTACCGGTGCGTGGTGGAGGAAGGCTGGTGGGAGTACCAGGACGTCGATCTCCAGGACGCCCACCTGGGAGAGCTCGGAGCCGACCTCGACAAATCCGGATTCTCCCGGAAAGGCGGCATTGGGCGGGCAGAATGTCGTCTGCTGCCTCTTGCGTCGGCGGTGGATTTCGCAGTGAATTGGCTTGCCGTGAAATAGAAAGGAGGCGGGTTGCCCGAATCCCCGTACTTCTTTCTGAGCTACCGGCGCAACGACGTGAGCGACCACTGGGTCGCTCGATTCTTCAAACACGTGTCCGACGACGTGCGCGCGGTCGCCAACGTCGAGCAGCCCGGCTTCATGGACAGGCAGGTGCCCGTCGGCGGCATCTGGCCCTCCCACGTCTCCCAGGCGTTATCGACGTGCAGGGTGTTCGTGCCGGTCTACTCGATGACTTACTTCGACAGCGAGCACTGCGGCAAGGAATGGGGCGCCTTCAGCCGTCGCTGCGGCCCCGGCTCCGAGGCGATCCTGCCGGTGCTGTGGGCTCCGCTGTACGACACGGTGGTGCCCGAATGCGCGGGCATTCTCAACTACGAGCACCTGGCCTTCGGCAAGGAGTACGCCAGAAGCGGCATCTACGGCGTCATGAAACTGCGCCGCTTCCGCGAGGCGTACAAGGAGGGCGTCTGGTGGCTGGCCCGCCGGATCATCGAGGTCGGCAGGACCGTGGAGGTGCCCCACCAGACCATCCCCGACTACCGCGAACAGCCGAACGCGTTCGCGACCGCCCAGACCGGCAGGCCGTACCACGTGACGGTGGTCGCGCCGCGCCTGGGCGCGCTGCCGGGTGAGCGCGACCCCGGCTTCTACGGCAGGTCGCCGCTCGACTGGAACCCTTTCGCCGGGCCCGGCACGCTCGCCGAGGCGGCGGCCGAGGTCGTCAGGCGGCAGGGGCTGCGGCCCGTCGTCGGCACGCTCGACGAGTACGGCGCCCGCGGCGACGGGCAGCAAGGTGGCGAGCAGGGCGTCGTGCTGCTCGACCCGTGGGCGCTGGCCGACAAAGGAGTGCGTGAGGCGGTGGCGGAGCTGACGGCCCCCGTGCTCGTGCCGTGGCACGACGGCGATCTCCAGAGCGTGTCGGAGCGCGGGCGGCTGGAGGGCACGCTGCGCGAGACGGTCGAGGCCAGGCCGATCTCCGACCTGGAGGCGCTGGCCGAGCTGATCAGGCAGGCGGAGTGGCGGCGGCTGCGCGAGGCCCCCGGGTACCCGCCGCCCGGTCCTTCGAGCGAGAAACCGAGGTTGAGCGGCCCAGAGGAGTGGTCATGAGCGAGGGCAGGATCATCACGTTCTACTCCTACAAGGGCGGCACGGGGCGCACGATGGCGCTGGCCAACGTGGCCTGGATCCTGGCCGCCAACGGCAGGAAGGTGCTGGCGCTCGACTGGGACCTCGAATCGCCCGGCCTGCACCGGTTCTTCCACCCCTTTCTGGACGCGGGGGTGATCAGCGCGACCCCCGGCGTCATCGAGCTGATCACCGACTACGCCTTCGCCGCGCTGCAACCGGTGGAGCGCGCCCCCGACTGGCACCTGGAGTACACGCAGGTGCTGCCGCGCGCGGTCTCCCTGGAGTACGACCACTTCCCCGGCAGCGGCACCATCGACTTCATCTCGGCCGGACGCCAGAACCGCGACTACTCCTCGCTGCTGTCGACCTTCGACTGGGACAACTTCTACGAACGGCTCGGCGGCGGCGTCTTCCTCGACGCGTTGCGCGCCGACATGCGCCGCCACTACGACTACGTGCTGATCGACAGCAGGACCGGGCTCAGCGACATCGCTGACATCTGCACCGTCCACTTCCCCGACATCCTCGTCGACTGCTTCACGCTCAGCGACCAGAGCATCGACGGCGCGGCGGCCGTGGCCAGGCACATCGACCAGCGCTACCGCGACAGAGGGATCAGGATCCTGCCCGTCCCGATGCGCATCGAGCCCGGCGAGAAGAGGAAGCTCGACGCGGGCCGGGCGCTGGCGCGCAGGCGCTTCGCCGGGTTCCCCAAGGGCGCGGACGCCGAGGGGTACTGGGCCACCATCGAGATCCCCTACGTGCCCTTCTACGCCTACGAGGAGACGCTCGCCGCCTTCGGCGAGGTGGCCGCCTCGACGACGTCGATCCTGGCCGCCTACGAGCGGCTGACCGCCGCGGTCACCGACGGCGACGTCACCGGGCTGCCGCCGGTCGTCGAGGAGGTGCGGGCCCACTTCATGTCGCTGTTCGAGCGCAGGCCGCCCGACCCCGAGGGGGAGGGGACACTGGCGCTCAGCTACGTCCCCGAGGACCGGATGTGGGCCGACTGGGTGGCCGCGCTGCTGCGCAGGAGCAGCATGAAGGTCGTGGTCGTCAGCGCCGACCTGCCCGAATGGGAGCAGAAGCTGTCCGGCGCGGCCAGGGTCGCCGCGCTCCTCTCGCCCGCCTACCAGCGCTCGCCCAGGACCAGGCACTTCCTCACCGAGCCGCCGCCGTACGTCGCCATCAGGGTCGGCGACCTGCCCACCGAGGAGGGCGTGCGCATCGACCAGCTCGTCGAGAGCGAGGCGGCCCAGGTGCTGCTGCGGGTCTTCGGCAGGGCGGGCCAGGCGGCCGAGCATCCCGCCGAGCCCGCCCCGATCGGTCCCCGCTACCCCGGCACACCGCCCAGGGTGTGGAACCTGCCGCCGCGCAACGCCGCCTTCACCGGCCGCGCCGCCGTCCTGGAGGAGCTGCGCAACCAGCTCGTCGGCACCGGGCAGGCGGTCGTGCTGCCGATGGCCCTGTACGGCCTCGGCGGCGTCGGCAAGACCCAGGTCGCGCTGGAGTACGCCTACCGGTTCATGGCCGACTACGACCTCGTGTGGTGGGTGTCGGCGGAGGAGCCCGCGGCCATCTCCGACAACTTCCTCGACGAGCTCGCCCCCAAGCTCGGGATCAAGCCGGAGGAGGCCACGGTCAAGGCCGTGCTGGAGAGCCTGCGGCGCGGCGAGCCGTACCAGAGATGGTTGTTGATCTTCGACAACGCCACCGAACTGGCCGAGCTCACCGACCACCTGCCCGTCGGGGCGGCGGGGCACGTGCTGATCACCTCGCGCAACCCCGCGTGGTCGAGTGTGGCCGCGCCGCTGGAGGTGGACGTGTTCAGCCGCGACGAGAGCGTGGAACACCTGCGCGGCCAGGTGCAGGGCCTGCAGGAGAGCGACGCGGAGAAGGTGGCGACGGCGCTGGGGTTCCTCCCGCTGGCCGTCGACCAGGCGGGCGCGTGGCTGCGCGAGACGGGGATGCCCGCCGGTGACTACGTGGAACTGCTCGAAAGCGAGCTGACCAGGGCGCTGCCCACCTTCAGGGGGCCCAAGCCGGTCGCCGCCACCTGGACCCTCTCCCTCGACCAGCTCATGCGCCGCTCGCCAGCGGCGGTGCGGCTGCTGCAACTGTGCGCGTTCTTCTCAGCCGACCCGATCTCGATGACCATGATCTACAGCGACGAGATGGTACGGCTGCTGCGCGAGCACGACGACAGCCTGCGCGAGAAGCTGATGCTCGGCAGCGTGATCAGGGAGATCAGCAGGTTCGCGCTGGCGCGGGTGGACCAGAGCGACAACACCATCCAGGTGCACCGCCTGGTGCAGGCCGTCATCCGCAGCCAGATGGACGAGGAGGCCCAGGAGCGGGCCTGCCACGACGTGCACACCGTGCTCGTCGGCGCCCGCCCACGCCAGGGCGACGTGGACAACCCGGAGAACTGGCCCCGCTACAGCCTGATCTGGCCGCACCTGACCCCCTCGCGGGCCGCCGAGTGCGGCGACGAGGACACCCGCCAGCTCCTCATCGACTCGGTGCGCTACTCCTGGAAGCGCGGCAACTTCGAGCGCGCCCTGGAGCGCGGCCGCCGGCTGGAGCGGGCCTGGCTCGACGCGCACGGGCCCGACCACTGGCAGACGCTCTACCTGCGCTTCCACCTGGCCAACGTGCTCAGGTCGCAGGGCCGCTACAAGGCGGCACGAGAGGAGGACGAGCAGGTCGTGGCCCTGCAGCGGGCCACGCTCGGCGAGCGGCACCCGCACACGCTCATGACCTCGGGCAGCCTCGCCGCCGACCTGCGCGGCCTCGGCGAGTTCCGGCAGGCGCTCACGCTCGACCAGAACACCTACGCCCAGTTCAAGGAGCTGTTCGGCGAGGAGCACCCGCGCACGCTCGCCGCCGCCAACAACCTGGCCGTCTCCTACCGGCTGGTCGGCGACTGCTTCTCGGCCAGGCAGATCGACCAGGAGACGCTGGAGCGGCGCAGGACGGTGCTCGGCGCCACGCATCCCTACACCCTCTTCTCCCAGGCCAACCTGGCGCGCGACCACAGGGAGGCGGGCCAGTTCGGGCTGTCGGTCGAGCTACTGCGCGACACGCTGGACAAGTACAAGGACGTGCTCGGCGACGACTTCCTCGACACGCTGCGCACCGCCAAGAGCCTGGCCGTCTCGCTGCGCAAGGCGGGGGAGCAGGCCGAGGCGCTGGAGCTGGCCAAGGAGACCTACGACCGCTACGTCCTGCACTATCCGGCCTCGCCGGAGACGAGGGCGGCCGAGCTGGAGTACGCGTGCTGCCTGTCGGCGCTGGACGACAAGCCGCAGGCGCGCCGGATCGCCACGGGGATCCTCGCCGACTTCCGGGCCAGCCTGGGCGCCACCCACCCCTACACGCTCGTCGTGGCCAACAACCTGATCACCTACCTGCGCGGCACCGGCGACGTGCGCGAGGCGTGCGCGCTCGGCGAGGAGACCCTGGAGGCCTTCAGGGTACGGCTGGCCGCCGACCACCCCTTCTCCCTGTCGTGCGCCGTCAACCACGCCAACTGCCTGGGCGACCTGGGCGACCTGGCCGCCGCCGAGACGCTCGAACGCGACACCGCCGCCCTGCTCAGGAGCGTGCTCGGCCCGCGGCACCCCGACACGCTCGCCTGCCGGGCCAACCTCGCCATCACCCTGCGCTCGACTGGGCAGCAGCGCGAGGTGCTCGGGCTGATGAGGGAGGTGCTGGGGGCCGACCATCCCAACATCGAGTCGCTGCGGGAGTGGCGGCGGATCAACAGGGACCTCGAACCGCAGCCGACCTGATCAGCCTGACCGCACCAGCCAGCGCAGCACGTCGGGCAGCACTGACAGCGCACCGAAGTGCGCCGCGCCCGGCTCCACGGCCACGACCGAGCCGGGGATCCGCTCGCCGAGCCAGCGGCAGTGCGCGACCGGCGAGAACACGTCGTCCTCGCCGTGCCACAGCAGCGTCGGCGTCTCGATCATCGCGGGGTCGAAGCCCCACGGCCTGGTGAAGGCCATGGCGTCGTCCACCCAGCCGTCCGCCGAGTGGCGCAGGCCCTCGGCGAAGTTGCGCCACAGCATCCTCCTGATGCCGTCGTCGGCCACCACCCTGCGGTCGGCCTCCGGCAGCTCGTGGAACAGGCCCGCGACGAGCTGGGCGGGGTTGGCCCTGATCCGCGCGGCCGCCTGCCCGAGGCGTTCGGCGATCACCTCGTATCCGGCGGAGGCGGCGCTGTACTCGATGACATTCGACTCGGCCATCCCGTCGAACCAGTCGAGGCCCTCGGCGGTGCGCGGCGCCAGGCCCACGAGCACGGCGGCCTTCGAGGTCCGCTCGGGCAGCAGCGCGGCGCAGGCGAGCGCGTGCGGCCCGCCCCCCGACCTGCCCACGACGGCGAACGCGTCGAGGCCGAGCGCGTCGGCGACCACGCTGACGTCGTCGACCGCGTCGCTGACCCGCCGTCCGCGCGCGGGATCGGACCCGCCGTACCCGGGACGGTCGAAGGTGATCAGCCGGACACCGAGCCGGTAGAGCACCGAGGCTCTGGGCCTGGGACCCAGCCTGCTGCCCGGAGTGCCGTGCAGCAGGAAGACGGGATGGCCGGTGGGTGACCCCCATTCCTCGACGGCGAGCTGCCTGCCCCGAGGAGTGCGCACGATCGTCGTCACAGGTGGGTTTATGCCCAGAAATCAGGGGCAGCGGATGGGGGCAATGCTCGCGCCCCGGGGGAGGCATGGTCATGGGGAAGACCGACAAGGCGAAGAACAAGATCCAGGAGACCAAGGGCAAGATCAAGGAGCGCCTCGGCGACGCGACCGACAACGAGTCGATGCAGGCCAAGGGAAGGACGCAGAAGGCCAAGGGCAGCCTCAAGCAGGCTGGCGAGAAGGTGAAGGACGCCTTCAAGAAGTGACCCGTCTTCAAGAAGTGACCCGTCTTCAAGAAGTGACCCGTCTTCAAGAAGTGACCATCGAAAGGCCGACTCCGGTTGCTCGGACCGGCCTTTCGAGGTTCTATGTCATAAGTTGCGCGCTCGCTCGAGCGGGTCGTCGGCCGACAGCAGCAGCGCGTTGATCTCGTCGACGGCCATGCACGCGGCGCCCAGCACCACGCAACTCTCCCCCAGTGCCGACAGCCGCAGCTCGGGCATGCGCAGGCACAGCGGCTCCAGCGCCCGGCGCAGCGGCTCCAGCAGCACGTCGCCCGAGCGGGAGAAGCCGCCGCCCAGCACCACCAGCTCGGGGTCGAGGGTGAGTACCATGGCCGCCGTGCCCACCGCGAGGTCGCTCGCGTAGCGCTCCACCGCCTCGACCGCCTCGGGATCACCGTTCCGTGCCGCGCTGAAGACCAGCCCCGCCACCTGGTCCGGCGGCGCGTCTGCGCACGAGGACACGCCCTCCAGGTGCTCGCCCATGCGCAGCCAGCGCACCGCCTCCAGCAGGCCCACCTCGCCCGCCCCGCCGCCGAACCCATGGTGCAGCCTGCCGTCGAGGATGAGTGCGGCGCCCGGCCGCCTGCCGACGTGCAGGTAGACCAGGTCGCGCACGTCGCGGGCCACGCCCATCCGCTGCTCGGCCAGCGCGGCCAGCCTGCTGTCGTTGGAGACCAGGACCGGCGCGTCGAACGTCGCCTTGACGTGCGCGGCCAGGTCCACGCCCGCCCAGTCGGGTATCGAATGGACGACGGTCACCTGGCCCTTACGGTTGACCACGCCCACCGTGCCCACGGCGACCGCCCAGATGTCGCGGGCGGTCAGACCCGCCATCGACAGGCAGGCGGCGGTGGCACGGTCCACGGCGGCCAGCCGTTCGCGGCGGGGGACGTCGGGGCTCACGGAGGTCCTGGCGCTGGCCACGACCTCGCCGTTCAGGTCGGTGATCGCGGCCAGGACCTTGTGCACGCCGATGTCGAGGCCCAGCACGTGACCGGCGTCGAAGCGGAACCGGTAGCGGCGGGCGGGCCTGCCCATGACCCCCTGGGCGGGCGGCACCTCGGCGACCCAGCCGCGTTCCCGCAGCTCGGCGACCACCTCGACAGCCGAGGCCCTGGACAGCCCCGTCCTCTTCGACAGCTCGGCGAGCGTCAGCGGCGCCGTCTCGCGCAGCACCCTAAGACAGGCCAGCGAATTGAGTTGCCGGAGCCTCCGGAGATCTCCTCCGCCGACGTCCACGGGCCACCTCTTGACGATTCCGGGGGACTAATGACGAAGTCCATTATTAACCGGCGGGCCGTCTACCAGTGCGGCTCGAAGGCAGCAGCGGAACGAGCCCCAGCACCGAGTCGCGCAGCGCCGTGAGCACTCACCAGGAGCGTCACCACGATCAGCCGCAGCAAACTCCTCATGCCGCCAGCAAAGCAGGGCCGGGATGCTTTGCCGACAACGAGCCCGCATCAGATGTGCCAAGGACGAAACGACTACGGCGTCTACGCCGAGCAGGCGATCGTCCCCGCGTCCGCGCTCCCGCACCGGCCCGACGGGGTCGACGCGGTGTCCGGCGCCGCGGTGTGGATGCCCTACCTCACCGCGTACGGCGCGCTGGTGGAAGTGGGCGGACTGCGCGCGGGCGACGTGGTGGCGCTGAACGCCGCCTCCAGCAGCGCCGGGCGGCGGCGTACGTCACCTCGGGGCTCCGCGCCGGAGCTTTCCGGCCGGTGGTGGATCGGGTGTTCTCGCTGGAAGAGATCGTGCAGGCCCACCATCATCTGGAGTCCGGCACCCAGTTCGGCAAAATCGTGGTGACCGTACCCCGCTGACGGTACGAATTGATAAGGTTACGTACCTTATTTCCGTTTTGGCCTCTTCGGTCATGCCGACACTCAGCCTGGTTGACCGCAGAGCACGGGGGCTGTGATGCCGGCACTGGGAATTCCCGACGCGCCCGGTTCTCAGGTGTCGCGTACCGCTCGCCGCATGGCTCCGCTGGCGGCGTGCGCTGCCCTGCTGATCGCGGGCTGTGCCTTGCCCTCAGAGGCGGTCCTCTCCCACGCGTCAGTCACCCCTACGGTGAGCCCCACCCCGTCGGCGCTGAAGCCCATCGATCCGGCCGTGCTCCAGTCCGCCGTCGAGCGTGCGGCGAAGAAGCTCACGGTTCCCGGCGCGGTGGTCCTGCTCCGGACCCCGCAGGGAACCTTCCGGGCGACCGTCGGCACCACCGAGCTGGGCACGGCCGAACCGCCCACCACGGGCGACCACTTCCGGATCGCCTCCAACACCAAGACCATGACGTCGGCGCTGATCATCCTCCTCGCCCAGGACGGCAGACTCCGGCTGAACGACCCGGTGTCCGCCTACGTTCCCGGAGTGCCCAACGGCGACCACATCACCATCGCCGAGCTGCTGAAGATGCGCAGCGGGCTCTACAACTACACCGACGCACCCGAACTCGCGGCGGCTATGGACGCCGACCCGGGCAAGGCCAGGACGCCGCAGGCGATGCTGGACATCGCGTTCCGGCGCCCGCCGAACTTCGCACCCGACGCGTCCTACGAGTACAACAACACCAACTACGCGCTGCTGGGTCTCGTCGCCGAGAAGGCGGGCGGCCACCCGCTGGCCCGGCAGTTCCGGGACCGGCTGTTCACTCCGCTCGGACTGGCGGGGACCTCGCTGCCCGCCGCCGACGACGTGTCCCTCCCCACCCCCTATTCGCACGGCTACATGTACGGCGGAACGGCCTACGCGCTGGTCGACCGGCCCTACCCGGCCGACATGCAGGCGGCGGCCCGATCCGGAAAGCTCCGGCCGGTTGACTACACCCACCAGAACCCCTCCTACGCCACCGCCGCCGGAGGCGTCATCTCCACCGCGGACGACCTGGCCACCTGGATCCGGGCGCTGGTGACGGGCAAGGTCCTCAACCCCGCGTTCCAGCAGCAGTGGCTGCACAGCCCGCAGGCCGAGGACCCGGTCGCGCCCGACGGGCAGAAGTACGGGTACGGCATCGCCCACCAGCGCTTCGGCCCGAACGCCTCGATGTACTACCACGGCGGCGAACTGCCCGGCTTCAACTCCTTCATCGGACACGACCCGGACCACGGGGTCACGCTCGTCGTCTGGACGAACCTGACCCTGTCGCCCGATGGCAGAACCACGGCCCAAGCCATGCTGCCCACCGTCCTCAACCAGGTCTACGCCGGCCTCTCCCTCCCCACCGACTAGCCGCGTCCTCTAATTTGACAAATATCGAAACAGTGCCCGATGCTACTTCGACAAGCGTCTAAACAGGTCGAGGAGCGCGAACATGAGTGACGGATGCTGCAGCACCACCACCCCTCTTGAGCTTGAGCAGACCGTGCCCACCGGCGAGCTCGGCCTCCTGCCGGTCGTGGTGATCGGCGCAGGGCCGGTCGGTCTGGCCGCCGCCGCCCACCTGGCCGAACGCGGCCAGGACTTCCTGGTCCTGGAAGCCGGTGACCAGATCGCCGCTTCCGTCGTGCAATGGGGCCACGTGCGGGTCTTCAGCCCGTGGACGTACAACATCGACGCCGCCGCCCGCCGCCTGCTGGAGGCCGCCGGCTGGACCGCGCCCGACGCCGACTGGCTGCCGACCGGCGCCGAGCTCATCGACGACTATCTCGCCCCGCTGGCCGAACTTTTCGGCCCAAGGGTACGGCTCGGCGCCAAGGTGACCGCGATCAGCCGTCTGGGCTACGACCGGGTCCGCACCAACGGCCGCGACGACACCCCGTTCCTCGTCCGCCTGCAGGACGGCGAGGAACTCCTGGCCCGCGCGGTCATTGACGCTTCCGGCACCTACACCAGCCCCAACGTGCTCGGCGCGAGCGGCCTGCCCGCCCACGGCGAGGCGACCATCGAGATCGACCACGCCCTACCCGACGTGCTCGGCGCCGACCGCGACCGCTACGAGGGCAAGCACACGCTGGTCGTCGGCGCCGGCCACTCGGCGGCCACCACGCTGCTCGCCCTCGCTCAACTGGAAAGCACGCCGATCACGTGGGCCATCCGCGCGGCGGGCGCCGGCCGTACCTATGGTGGCGGCGAAGCCGACGCGCTCCCCGCTCGCGGCGCGCTCGGCACCCGGCTGCGCGCGCACGTCGACGCCGGCCGTATCCGCCTGCTGACCGGCTTCTACACCCACCGCGTCGCCGCGACGGCCGAGGGCATCGAGGTGGTCAGCCGTGACCCGTCCGGCGCCGAGCAGTCCGTGACCGTCGACCAGATCGTGAGCGCGACCGGCTACCGACCCGACCACTCCATCGCCGCTGAGCTGCGCCTCGACCTCGACCCCGTCCTGGGATCGACCCGGCAGCTCGCACCGCTGATCGACCCCAACCAGCACTCCTGCGGCACCGTCCCCGCTCATGGCGCCGACGAGCTCAGCCACCCCGAAGCCGGCTACTACGCCGTGGGAGTCAAGAGCTACGGGCGCGCCCCGACGTTCCTCATGGCCACCGGCTACGAGCAGGTTCGCTCGGTCGCCGCGGCGATCGTCGGCGACTGGGAGGCCGCCAGGGACGTCCAGCTCGACCTGCCCGAGACCGGCGTCTGCTCCTCCAACCTCGCCGAGGCTCAGGAGAAGCGGGTCGGCCTGGCCACCGGCATCAGCGGCGGCCTGCTCGACACGCCGCTCCCGCTGGCCACCGTCTCGGCTTCGGCGGGCAGTAGTTGCTGCGGCTGACCCGGCCCCCACAGGGAAAGGACCTGGCATGTCCGACGGATATCCCACAGCAGCGCAGAGAGAGGCCCTGCGCCTCATCTGTGTGCACGGCCCGCTGAAGGCCGACGGGCTCGGCGAGCGCCTGGTCGCGGCCCGCCGTACCAGCGAGCTGATCGGCTGTCAGGGCGCGACCACATGAGCTCGACCGCCCCACAGGCCGCCGCTCCCACCAGGGACGGCGGCCACCGCCGTTTCAGCCGCGGCTGGCAGATCGTCGCGGCACTGGGAGTCACCCAGACCATCGGGTACGGCGTGCTCTACTACGCCTTCTCGGTCTTCCTCACCCCCATGGCCCGCGATCTGCGCGCCAGCAGCCCGCAGATCGCGACCGCACTCACCCTGTCGATCCTGATCGCCGCGCTGTCTGCCCCGCTGGTCGGCCGCCGGCTGGACGCCCGCGGCGGCCGCGCCCTGATGACAACCGGATCGATCCTCGGCACGGCAGCCGTCCTCGCCTGGTCCCAGGTCACGAACCTGCTCCAGCTGTATGCGGTGTTCGCCGTGATCGGCATCGCCTGCTCGATGGTGCTGTACGAATCCGCTTTCGCCGTCATCGTCTCCTGGTTCGACGGCAACGAGCGTGGCCGCGCCAACGCGCTGCTCGCGCTGACGGTCGTGGCCGGGTTCGCCTCCACGATCTTCCTGCCGCTCACCGGCCTGCTCGTCGACTCCTACGGCTGGCGCCACGCCCTGCTCGTGCTCGCCCTGATCTACGGTGTCGCCGCGATCCCGCTGCACGCACTCGTCCTGCGCCGCCGTACCCACACCCGGCCCCGCGCCGAGCGCAGCGAGATCGTCAGGACCGCCACCCGGCAGCGGCCGTTCTGGCTGCTGGTCATCGCCTTCACCGCCAACGGCGGCGCGGTCGCCGTGATGGCGGTGTTGCTCGTCAGCTACCTCATCCACCTCGGCCACTCGCCGGTCCTGGCCGCCACGCTGGCCGGCCTGCTCGGCGTGCTGTCGGTGACCGGCCGCCTGGTCACCACTGGCCTGCAGACCCGCCTGCCCGCCGCGCTCATCGCCGCCACGATCTTCGCCCTGCAGGGCGTCGCCGTCCTGATGCTGCCGTTGCTCGGGCGTACGGTGCCGGGAGCCGTCAGCTGCGTGCTGCTGTTCGGGCTCGGCTTCGGCATCGCCTCCATCACCCTGCCGCACCTGATCGTCGGCCGGTACGGCACGGCAGCCTATGCCTCCCTGTCCGGCCGTATCGCCGTCTTCTCGGTCGCCGACAAGGCTTTGGCCCCGCTGGGAGCGGTGGCCCTGGCGCAGGCGACCGGCTACGGCTGGGTGATGGGCGTGGTGGCTCTGGCCTGTACGGTCGCCGCGTTGGCTCTGGTCGCCTACCACCGCGTATAATTTCGATAACTTTCGAAGTAAGGGGTGCCGGATGACCGCCGTGACGAGCCAGTGCTGCGCACCGATCGCGCGCGAGCCGCTGTCGGAGAGCGACGCGGCCGAGCTGGCGGTGCTGCTCAAGGCGGTCGCCGACCCGGTACGGCTGCGCCTGCTGTCGATGATCGGCTCCCACGCGGGCGGCGAGGCCTGCGTGTGCGACCTGACCGACGCCTTCGACCTGACCGCGCCCACCATCTCGCACCACCTCAAGGTGCTACGCACCGCCGGGCTCATCGACGGTGAGCGGCGCGGCACCTGGGTCTACTACCGGATCATCCCCGAGGTGGTGAACAAGCTCGGCGCGCTGTTCACCCCGCTCGCCGAGCCGGCCCCCGCCACCGCGTCCAGCGGCCAGGTCGACGTGGAACTCCTTACCGTTTGACGGTGCGCCCTCGCGCCATCGATGTCCTGGTCAACGGCGGCGGCCAGGCCGGCTACGAGCCGTACCGGCCAGTGTGATCCGCATCCTGGCCATCATGCGCAGCCTGCCTGCCGCTCTCACGGCGTAACGCGCTGTTCGCGCATCCGTGCAGCTCCGGAAGGTCATACGGAGGCTGCGGGGCCGGCGTCCAGCTCCCTGATCAGCTTCTCCACCTTCGCCCGGATCTCGTCGCGGATCGGGCGGATGGCCTCGATGCCCTGCCCCGCGGGGTCGTCGAGCTTCCAGTCCTCATACCGCTTGCCGGGGAAGACCGGGCAGGCGTCGCCGCAGCCCATGGTGATGACCACGTCCGAGGCTTGGACGGCATCCGTGGTGAGGATCTTCGGCTGCCGGCCGGTGATGTCGACACCGACCTCCCGCATGGCCGCGACGGCCACCGGATTGATCCGGTCAGCGGGCGCCGATCCCGCGGAGCGGACCTCGATGCGGTCTCCGGCCAGATGGGTGAGCCATCCGGCGGCCATCTGGGAACGTCCTGCGTTGTGGACGCAGACGAACAGGACGCTGGGCTTGTCGCTCACGAGTGGATGCCTCTCTTCGCCGGCGACGTCGCGGGGATAGCGAGGTCAGGTTCGGGCGTGTCCGCGGTGGGGCGACCGTACAGGCCGTGCACCAGCAGCATGCCGAGGGTGCCACCGAGCAACTGCGCGGCGACGAAAGCCGCCAGTGAGGCGGGTGCGATGCCGGCGAAGGTGTCCGTGAAGGCGCGGGCGATGGTGACGGCGGGGTTGGCGAAGCTGGTGGAGGAGGTGAACCAGTAGGCCGAGCCGATGTAGGCGGCCACCGCCGCCGGGGCGGCAGCTGTACGGCCCGAGCGGGCAAGGCAGAAGATCAGCAGCACCAGGCCCGCTGTCGCGACGACCTCTCCCAGCCACAGGTGCGCGCTCGTCCGCGCGGTGGTCGACCAGGTGATCGCTGGCTTGTCGAACATGAGGTTGGCCAGCATCGCGCCGCCGATGCCGCCCACGACCTGTGCGGTGAGGTAGCCGCCCAACTCGCTCGCGGGCAGTCCGGTGCCGGTCCTGCGGCCCTGCCACCAGTCGGCCAGCGACACCACCGGGTTGAAATGAGCGCCGGAGACCGGCCCCAGGACGACGATGAGCACGCCGAGGCCGAGGACGGTGGCGGTGGAGTTCTGCAGCAGCTGCAGGCCCACGTCATCCGGCGACAAGGTCTGCGCCATGATTCCCGACCCGACGACCACCGTCACCAGCAGCCCGGTGCCGAGAAACTCGGCCAGCAGCCTGCGCCTCACCCGGTCACCTCGGCGGGTACGGCGAGCAGGCCCGACAACTCGGCGAGCCGGTCGGGCACGATCCGGTAGTACACCCAGGAGGCTCGCCGCTCGCTGGTGAGCAGTCCGACGTCCTTGAGCACCTTGAGATGGTGGCTGATCGTCGGCTGAGCCAGGTCGAAGCTCGCGGTCAGGTCGCACACACACGCCTCGCCGCCCTCGTGGCCGGCCACGATCGACACGATGCGCAGCCGTACCGGGTCGCCCAGCGCCTTGAACGCCCGCGCCAGCCCTGCCGCGCTCACCTCGTCCAGCGGTTCCCGCACCAGCGGCGCGCAGCAGTCCAGCACCGTCAGTTCATCCATGAGCGTCAATATTGACGGCCACGAATATCGGCACGGTAAAGCCGGGATGAACGTCAGACGCCGGTTGCCGAGCTCCGGCGCTCCATGAGGATCACGTCGCGCCAGACGCCGTGGTGCCGGCCGACTCGTTCGCGGGTGCCGATCACCCGGAAGCCCAGCGCCTGGTGGAGGGCGAGGCTGGCGGTGTTCTCCGGGAAGACGCCTGACTGGATCGTCCAGATCCCGGCATCTTCACTGGCCGCGATGAAGGCCGCCAGCAGGGCGCGGCCGATGCCGTGGGCCTGGCAGCCGGGGTGGACGTAGACGCTGTGTTCGATCACCCCGGCGTGTCTTGGGGATACTGGGGAGGCGGCGATCCAGCCGACCACGTCGCCGGTCTCGGTGTCGGCGGCGACGTAGCGGAGGTGCTTGTCCGCGGTGAAGCTCTCCCAGCTGGGGGCGGCGGTCTCGAAGCCGGCCTGTCCGGTGTCCAGTCCCGCCTGGTAGATGGCCAGCACCTCGGCGGCATCCGCGTCGCGCATCGGGCGGATCTCCAGGCCGGGGCCGATCACGGGTTTGACCGCCTGGACGATGGCCGAGTGGACCCCGTCACTGTGGTCGGCGGTGAGGGTGACCGAAGTGCCGACGAAACCGGTCGAGCGCAGCAGGTCGCGGTACTCGGCCACCTCCAGGGAACCGGCGACGCAGCCCACCCGCTGTTCGGCGGCGGCGCGCCGTACCGGATCGAGCGCGCCTTCGGTCACCATGTCGCTGATCCCCAGCCGTCCGCCCGGACGCAGGACCCGGAAGGCCTCGGCCAGCACGGCCGCCTTGTCGTCGGACAGGTTGATCACGCAGTTGGAGATGACGACGTCCACCGACCGGCCAGGCAGCGGGACGGCCTCGATGGTGCCGTGCAGGAACTCGACGTTGTCCGCGCCGGCCTCGGTGGCGTTGCGCCTGGCCAGTTCGATCATGTCGCCGCTGGCGTCCAGGCCGTAGACCTTGCCGTGCGGCCCGACCCTGCGGGCCGACAGCAGCGCGTCGATGCCACCGCCCGAGCCGAGGTCGAGTACGGTCTCCCCGGCGCGCAGCTCGGCGACGGCCACGGGGTTGCCGCAGCCGAGGCTGGCTCGGGCGGCGCCGCCGGGTAGCTCGGCGATGTCGTCGTAGGCGGCGCTGCCGAAGCAGCCCTTGTCGAACTCGTCGGACGAACAGTCGATGATCGTCTCGCCGGTCAGGGCGGCGCGAGCGAGTCCGGAGTAACGCTCGACCACTTCGTCGTGGGCCATGGTCGTCCCCTTCAGTCGCAGATCGGCTTGCCCATCACCACGTCGGCGGCGGTGGGGAAGCAGCTCACGCAGTTCTCGTTGATCCGGTACAGGCTGCTGGTGCCCTGCCGTTCGACCAGGACGAAGCGCACCTCGGCGAGGATCTTCAGGTGGTGTGACACGGTCGACTGGCCGACGCCGGAGGCGGTCACGATCTCGCCCACGGTCATCGGCTCGCGGCGGCGGGCCAGCAGCGACACGATCTGGATGCGCGTGGCGTCGGCCAGCGCTTTGAACCAGCTCGCGTACTCCTCGGCCGCGGCCCGGTCCAGGGGTTCGGCATCAATATTCATCGATAATCGACGATAGTCGATGAAGAGTGGAAGGGGAACCCCCTGGGGAGGATGAGGCGTTGTGGCGGCGCAGGGTTCGTCCGGCAAAGAGGCGCGATCTCCCGGAAACTCCTAAGCGTGTCCCAGGATGCTCGAATGGGCAGTTGGCGAGACCTGGTAAATCGAGTCATTCCATTCGCTGTGGGTCACTGTTGGTCTCAGAAACGACTCGAAATGGTAACGCCCCTCGTTTGGGAGGCGCATTGTCCTACCGGAGGATGGAAAACATCAACCTTGCGGTCAAACTTCTCTACCTTGCCACTCTTGGTGCATTTCCATCCAAGCTGGACCAGTGTCATCCTTCACATATGCCACTCGAATAGTGGCAAGCCAGCTATGGGATGGCCCTGGTCCAGCGCTAGTCCACATCGTCCTGGGGTCAGCGTCACGACCAGGGCCCCCATAGCAGGTCCCCCACGACCAGGAGGCCTACTTGAAGAAAACGTGCCGGACAAAAGGCCGACCGTCAAGCCCGAACGATCTGATCGTAGTAGTAATTATCATCTTGGTAGTAATCCTTCTCCGCCAAGGTGGATATACCACTACCGACTTCCAGGAAATTGTGACTAATGTCACGCTTATGGTGGGAGTCCTCTACAGCGGTAAGGGGATGCTCCGTCGCCAAAGTAAGCCGGCCCGGCCGTAGACCTCTGGCGGTGGCCCCGGGGAAGTAGGAGACCGAGCGCATTTTCGGAATGGTGGGCTCGACGGGTCTGGCGCGAGGTGTCCCGCTGGCGGGACCGGTAGCCGGTGCGCCGGTTGGTGCGTTCGTCACTGCGAGTGCCCTGTTGTTCACGGCCATCGTCTTCCTTCGATCTTGGTTTCGCGACCTGAAGGATCATGCGATGGCCGTCTTCATCGCGATTTAGCTGGGGGAATCGTGTACACCACGTCCGTGGAGCAGCCGCGGGATAGCGACGTCGATGGCTGGCGAACTGGTTCTGGCGCCTTCGTGCCGGGCTTCGGGTAGGCCGAGCTCTCACATGTTGATCGATGTGGAGACCTCGATGAGGTCGTCCCTTTCCTTGGCCATCTTCGTGCCTACGGCGTACAGCAGCGCTGCCGGGATGGCGAGCATCAGAAAGGGCACATAGCCGGCGCTCAGGTCGGCCTCGGTGAGCGACTCCAGGTCGAACGTCATCGACGTCAGGAACCGTTGCAGGGCATGGCCGACGACGGCCAGGGCGATGATCATGAAGAGTCGCCCGAACCGGTCCTTCCATCCCCGGCGGCGTGCGCCGCGCCAGATGATCCGGCCCATGGTGAGGACGAACATGCCCCAGAACACGACCGCCGCGCCCGAGGCCATACGCGCGGCGCCGCCACCGCGGAGCTCTCCGGCCTGGAAGACCTCCATGATCGGAAAGGCACCGAGTACGGCGATGCCGACGCCGGCGACGATGACCACGAAACCGATGAGATAGCAGAACGGGTTGGGGCGAATAGTCCGCTGCTCCATTCCTCCACGCTAGGGAACCAATCCCTGGGAGAGATGAGTAGCCCCCTACTCAATTCCGCCGAGATCGCTGAAGAGGCTCAGGAACGTCAGTCGCGCGACGACGGCCCTGCCGAAGAGGCCGGACAAGGAGGCGCGTGCCGACCGCCGGGCCGCTCGGCTGACCGGCGGTCAGTTGATCACAGCGACGACTACCTGCACGATTCGGGCAAGGCACCTCGTTAGTCCCTGACGGTGCCGCGCTGACGCCGACCGAAGCCGACCGGTCCGGTTGGCCACAGTGTCGCAGACGAGTGCCGCATAGCGGTTCCAGTTGCTTCGCGACAGGCCCGTGCGGCCCCAACATCCGGCCGGGCGGCGCCGCTACCTGGATCGGCTCACGCCGTACTTGATCGGGTTGAGCTGCGGGCCAGGCTGGGGCAGGAGCTCTCCAGAGGAGGTGAGTCGTGCGAGTCGAGATCCCCGGCTCAGGCGGTAGTACCGGGGTTCCTTCCCTCGGCATCCGAGCCGTAGAGCCGCCACGCCGCCAGCCGTACACTCTCGCGATTTGCGGAAGGGCTGGCCAGCAGGCGGGTTCGGATGCACTGCACGCGAAGGTGCTTGGCGAGATCGTCATCTGGCGCGCCACGATCCAGGAGGACGGCCAGGGTTCCGTCACGGCACACTGCGTCGGCGAGGTAACCGTCCAGCCGTACGTTCAGCTCGACATCCGGGCAGGCGTGTTCGGTGAGATGTCCGTAAAGTTTGAGCGCCATCGGGTCGGGAGAGACGTCGGCCGCGCCGTCGGAGCTGGCGAGTAACTCGGCTGCCACGCCGCCCTGTCTGCTCCAGAAGGACCGGTCGCCGAGGACCACGAGGTGGGCGCGGGCTCTGGTGATGGCCACGTTCCAGAGGTTGAGCTGCCGGTTCAGCCACATCACGGCGTTCTTACTCATGCTGTCGCTCGCAACCAGAGAGAGCACGATGATGTCGCGCTCGCCGCCCTGGAAGGTGTGTGCTGTCCCAGCGCGGACCCGGTCGTCTCCGGAGAGGTGATGTTTCAGGAGTTCGCTCTGGGCGCTGAAGGGGGTGACAATGCCGACGCTGATGTCGGCGCGGCGTTGTGTGACGCCCTTGGCCACCTCGATGGCCTTCCTGGCCTCCTCCTGATTCAGCCAGGATCCCGTTCTGCCACGCTGGGCCTTGCCTCGCAGGTCGATCCACGTGATTGCCGGACGGCCAAGGTTTCGTTGCCGGTGGACGTCGACCAACACGGTCAGCTGGCCGTTGTAGAAGAGCCGGTTGGAGACCTCGGCGATGTCCGGGTGGCAGCGGTAGTGCTCGTCGAGCAGCATCGTGCGGCCGACGGCGGTGGACGCGGCGTGAAAGGCTGAGTGCCGGTGATAGGCGAGGCGGCGTTCCTCCAGCCAGGCCGGATGTAGGCCTGCGAGCAGGACGTTGCGTGCTTCCTGGGCCGGGTCGAGGGTGGAGACGTGGGCGAGTTGCATGGGATCGCCGATGATGAGGGCTCTGTGGGCGCGGAACAGCAGCGGAAGGATTCCGGCGATGGAGCACTGGCTGGCTTCGTCGATGATCACCAGGTCGAACAACGCCGGATTGAGGGGAAGGCGTCGGGCGGACTGGTTGGTGACGGCCCAGCCACGTACATGGCGCAGCGCGCGAAGGAGCTCTCGCCAGTCGCCACCGCCCTGTGCGGAGGCTTGGATCAGCTCGACGATCTGCTGTCGTCCTTCCCTGCTTCCCCTTGCGATCTCGCATTGGAGCCGCTCCTGTGAGGCCTGGGTGACCTGCTCCCAGGCCGCTTCGTGTCTGGCGAGGAGGGACTCGGCGTCGTCCCGCGTGTCGAGCTGTTTGATCAGTCGGTGCCAGGAGGCCTGCGCCGCCGCGTAGCGAGCGAACGCCGCACAGGCCGCTTTGTCGGCGGGCACGGAAAGCCGGGCGCGTCGGAACAGCCACGCTCGTCGCCAACCTCCGAACAAGCGGGCTCGCGCGACCTTGGTCGCCCGGCGTTCCCAGGATTCCCACGACCCGCGGACCGCGTCCGGTGTGGAGCCAAGCTCGCTCAGGGCTGCCTCGCGGAGTTGGCCGGCCTGCAGAAGGTCACGCTCGAGTGCCGCCACCGCGGCGAGCTCTCCTCGGACTCTTTGAAGGTCGTCGAGGGCGGCTGCCAGCTTGGCGACGGTGGTGGCTCTGGTGGTGGAAGGCTGGGGAATGGACAAAAGTTGGCTCAGCCCTTTGCCTTCCTCCTCTCGCATCTTGCGGTTACCGCTTCGGATGAGGGCGCTGGGAGCCAACCGCTCGCATCGTTCCCAGACTTCTTGGACGGCTTGGTTATTGTTGGAGGCGACCAGCACTCGCTGTCCTGCACAGACCGCCGTGGCTACCGCGGCCACTACCAGCTGACTCTTTCCGGTGCCCGGGGGTCCTGTCGCAATAGTGACCCGTTCACGCATTGCTGAGGCCACGACGTTCTGCTGGCTCTCGTTGAGCGGCAAAGGGGCAACCAGTTGCCAGTCGGTGCTGGGTGCCGTGACTGGGGGGTCGAAGAGACCGGCCAGGGCCGTCTTGGGGATCTCGACGGCTCGCCTATGGAGCTCGTCAAGATCATTGAGTAGCTGCCGGATCGTGCTCTCATTGGGCTTGAGAGCGAAGAGCACAGCGGCGTTGCGCGCCCCGCTGGTGGGAGTGACCTGGTCGATGTCAGACGCCAGGAGCTCTGGTCGGAGCTCCTCCACGCAGTCGACTTCCAGCTCACGCAGGAGATGGCGGAGATCCCTCACCATCTCGGCATAACGCCCGCTGTGCCAGGTCGGCCGGTAGGTGGCCATCAGATTCTCGGCCTCCTCCTCACTCAAGAGGCCTGCGGCAAGCTGCGGGTTCGGCATGGCTGGGCCGAAGGCGACCAGCTCCTGATCGACGATATCGACCTGCCGGACGACCAGCGGGGCGATCGTCGGTGTGGCGAGGGCTCTGCCGTTCTTATCCCGGAACATCACTACGGTTGGGTAGCCATACCAGAGTTCGCTGTCCGGCTGCTGCGCCAGTAGTTCCTTGGTCTCGGGAGGGAGTTCCGCCCGGGAATCTCCGCAGAGGAGCCGTTCCTGGCCATGCATGTTGACCACGTCGTCTCGAGTCAATGGCCTCATGGTTTTGGACTCAGTGACCAGGCACGAACGGTAGTAGCTGATCAGCGCAGGCCAGCTGCCACCTCGCCGGACCGGCTCGCTCTTGGGAACTTCGCGATCTGAAGCCCTTGGTGGCTGGAGTTCAAGTGAGCGGCCGACCGCCGACCGGGCGAGGTCGATCCGGCCGGTCACGCCGTGAGCCGACTTGACCGGTGTCTGCGGCGCGGCCAACGAGCGTTGTCTCAGCTGGCTGCTCACATGATGGAACAGATCGTCCACCGAGACGATCCCGTCGCCGTCGTGATCGGCTCGACCGGTGAGCAGACCATTGACGATCTCTTCCGTGAAGACGGAAGGGTTGGCGCCCTCGCCGGCGAAGGAGGCCTGGCTGGCTCCGGAGGACGACAGCACATAGACGCCGCGACTGACCAGGGGTATGGCCGCCTCGGCCGACTTGGTGTCCCTGGTAGCGAATCCGTGGACGAAGCCGCCGCTCTGGCAGCAATCCAGGATGGCGACCTTCTGGGCGGCTCGGCAGAGCTCCAACTGCTCGTTGACGTAGGCAGCGCCGATGGCACTCTCTTCGATCCGCTGATGGGCGGTGTCGGCGGTTACGAAGAAAAACTCTCCTGTGCTTCGGGTCAGCCTCAGGCCGTGACCGGTGATGTAGAGGAGGGCGAGGTCCCCGGGGGTTGCCTGGCTGAAGAAGTCCACGATCTCATACCGCAGGTGTTCAGCGGCTGCATTCAGCGCCACCTGCACATCGTCGAAACCGCCGATAGCAGGGTGTTCGAGAACCTGCTTGAGCTGCCAAACGTCAGTGATGCATGAAGGAAGCGCAGCGTAGGTATCGTCGGAATAGACGGAGGTGCCGATGAGAAAGGCTCTTCTGGCCATTACGAGCCGTCTCTTCCGATAAAGTGTTCTAGTGCCTGAGCCGTAGCCGCGTCCAGTCTGCCGTCGATCTCTAACGTTTCGTCGCCGCGGGTCAACCGGACTTTTCGGTTGCGTTGTACGCTAGCCCATTCCCGAATCGCGGTGGCTGCCAGTTTGACGGCGCTCCCCGAGACGACGAGCCAGAAGGCGGCGTCTGCCCACACTGGAGCGTTTTTGCTGCCGGGAGCCGGATTTGCTATTGACTCAACCGGAATGGTCTCGACTCCGTTGATTCCGTCCAAGGCTTTTCGGATGGCGCGAAGCTCGCTTTCCTGTCGGATAATATCGCCATCGTCCGGAATCTCCAGTCGCAGCTGTCGGGTCATCATGAGCTCCCTTTCGTCGGAGGGGGATCATGAGTGTAAGGCAAATAGCCCCGAATGCTTACAGCTCTAGAAATGTCAGTCACGACTCTCGGTGAGGCGCGGTGCCTGCATGGCGAACTTCCTTTCGCCAC
The DNA here is from genome assembly GCF_042754765.1 of Nonomuraea sp. NPDC059194. Taxonomy (NCBI): domain Bacteria; kingdom Bacillati; phylum Actinomycetota; class Actinomycetes; order Streptosporangiales; family Streptosporangiaceae; genus Nonomuraea; species Nonomuraea sp. NPDC059194. Next base: position 239,942 of record NZ_JBHZBH010000007.1, read on the forward strand.
TCCCAAGCGCGCGCGACCTGGTTCTCGGGTATGCGGCCGAGTCGGTGGTCACGCCGAAGGGCAGGCCTGGTCGGCCGAGTCGAGCACTCGCGGCGACACCAAGACGCCCAAGCCCCAGCTCGCAGCCAAAGCGCTCCGCGGGAACCATGCGAAGCAAATCGATCGCAGGGGGGATGCCGAGGAGGTCTACAGCATCAACTGAAGCCGATGATCACCGAAGGCACTGAGACCATGGACGCCATCTTCGGCGATAGCAGGATGAAGTCCAACCTTCAGAGATCGAAAAAGGGGCTCCGGATCGCTCCGAAACCCCTTCTCGCCTGCACTTACTGGGTCGGGGTGGCGGGATTTGAACCCACGGCCTCTTCGTCCCGAAGCAATTCGATCATATGTTCGGTCCGTGGTTTGGTGCCGTTGGCCTGTGTGAACGGGTCCGCGAACGTCCGCCGATGTCCGTGATCAACTTTGGCGGTTGTCACGCAGTTGGTCACGCAGGCTGAAACACTTGGTAGTGGTCCCACCTGCGACGACGTTCCCCAGAACCTTGTCGCGCCTTCCTTCGTCAACCTCACCGAACGGCAACGGTGCGTCCGGCGCCCGCTCGCCGTCGAGCGTGAAGCACGAGGAGAAGGGGACCCTTGTCCAGCATCAGCGACCTCCCGCCCGCTGCCCACAACCGAATCCTTCCCATGCCGCCGCCCTGGTGGAACCGTCGCCCCGTCGCGACCGGCTTCGTTATGGCCGTGGGGATCTCGATCGCTCTCGCCCTGCTGGCATTTGTTCCCGGCCCGCCCAAAGCTGTGCTTGCCGGATATGACAAGACGGCCTCCTCGCCGTCGTCCAGGCCCGTGCCACAGCAGACCGTGACAGTGACCCGGACAGTTGCTCCACCTGGTGTCCCCGCCACCGACGGCGACACCAGTCCCGACTGCGGAGCATCGCGCGAGTACCAGCAAGCTCCGCCACGCGGGTCACCAGGACCGGGGCGGGACCCGAGTGAAGGAAGCTCGCAGGACGCAACCACGCGGACACTGTGACCGCTTCGACGGCGTACGCCATCGTGTGCCGTGCGCTCCTCGCAGGGAGACACTGCCCCCCAGTGTTTCAGCCAATGTGCAGTGCTCTCGTGAGGCAGTGAGGGACACCGGGGACAACCCGTCCCCGCCAGTGTCCCTCAAATGAGAGTCCGATTCCGCAGGTCAATACCGATGCAGGGACAGCGGGGACACCGGGGACACATCCCCGCTTCTTCGTCTCTTCGAGACGATTAACGGGGCGCGTCTTCGGAGCCGCTGACGGAGGGGGCGCGTGGCTTCTGGCAGCCCATCCGGAAGTCTTGGGCCGGTGGGTGTTTCGGCGGCGAGTCGAGGGCCAAGCATCTGGCGGGCGGCTCCAAGGAGCTGTGCCTCGACGACATCGACTCGATCAGGCGCGACGTCGACACCCCCGATGACCTACGCGCGGCTGTCCTCCTTGGCGTCGGCGTCCACAGGGCCGCCGTCGTCCGTGATCTTGAGCTTTCGTACGGCGGGAGCCAGCACGAAGGGCAGGTGGGCCGCCGCGGTGCCGAGGCAGGCGATCCACAGGAGCTGGTGAACGGTGACGGCCTCGCCCAGCAACCCGCCGATGACACCGCCGAGCGGCAGCGAGCCCCACATGACGAAGCGGAGGCTGGCGTTCATCCTGCCGCGCAGGGCTTCTGGGCAGATCGCCTGGCGGTAGCTGCCCTGGGCGACGTTGAACATCACCCCGGCCAGGAAGACGAGCGCCATGCCGATCGGGTAGAGGGCGAGCCGCCAGCCGGGTCCGGTGAAGGCGACGAGCACGTTGAGCGGCACGATGGCGAGAGCTGCGCCGTACATCGTGGGGCCGTGACCGAAGCGGGCGATCACGCGCGGCGCGAGGAGCGCGCCGAACAGGCCGCCCACCCCCGCGCCCGAGATGATCAGGCCGTAACCGGCCGCGCCGACGCCCAACTCGTCGACCAGGTACAACGGCTGGACGATGGCCCAGATGCCGCTGATGAACATGTTCATGGCGCCGGCGAGGCCGATCAGGCGCAGGATGGGGTGGCCGAACACGTAGCGCAAGCCTTCCATGAGGCTCACGCGCCCTCCGGAGGGGGTCTCCTTGGCCTTGACGGTCGCCAGCAGGGTGGCGGAGATCATGTAGCTGACCGCGTCGGCCACGATGGCGATGGGCGCCGTGAGCGCCTGCACGAGCCAGCCGCCGAGCCCGGGGCCGAAGAGCACGGCGAGGCTGCGCACGGACTCCAGGGTCCCGACGCCCTTGGGCAGCTGCTCCTTGGTCACGATGGAGGGCAGGAAGCTCAGGTGGGCGACGTCGAAGAAGGCCGTGCCGATGCTGACGATCACGGCGACCGCGTAGAGCTGCGCCAGCGTGAGCGCCTCGAACAGCGCGGCGATCGGGATGGAGGCCAGGGACACCGCGCGCAGCACGTCGGCCGTCACCAGGATGGGCTTTCTGCGCAACCGGTCGACCCACACGCCGGCGGGCAGCCCGAAGAGGAGGAAACCGATCATCTCGGCGGCGCTGAGCAGGCCGAGCTCGAACGGGCCCGCGTCGAGCACCAGCAGCGCGACCAGCGGGAGGGCCACGCGCGTGACCTGGGTGCCGAACTGGCTGAAGCCGTCGGCGGTGACGTAACGACGGAAAGCGGGGGGCATCTGATCTACCCTAGGGGCGTGTTGGCGCGCTGCGAAATTTCAGCGAGCGGCATCAGCGGGGTGGGGGCTCTGACGCTTTCTCTGTGGAGCAATCACTCGCTGTTGCGCAGGCTCCTTGTAGTACTTCGTTAGGTGGTTGATCACTTCGTGTGATCAACCACCGCGCCGGATTCGAGATCATGGTGCGGTGACACCTGACGAGATGGCGCTCCTACGCCCGAGGTTGGAAGAATTCGCAGGTCGGATGCTGCGACGGGTGCTGCGCCGCCGCGATCAGCTGGCCACCGGTGAGCTGTACGTGCGCGGGTTGATGCTGGATGGTCGCCGCAAGTCCATGGATCCGATGGCGGAGCGGCTGGGCGTTGACGCGCAGCGTTTACAGCAATTCATGGCCGACTCAACCTGGGATTACGAGCCGGTCCGGGAGAATCTCACGCGCTGGGCATTGGAGCGGATCGCGCCC